>NZ_JAALEC010000009.1:0-6533 GCF_014145205.1 Dietzia sp. DQ11-44 | reverse complement strand
TGGGAGCCGCGGGTCGCGTCGGTGTCGGGGTACGGGGCCGATCAGGTGACGTCAGTAGATGACGGTGTGCCGCTCGATCTGCTGGGCGAAGAAGTCGGCCCAGGACCGTACCTCGGGATGCTGCTTGAGCAGAGCGCGGCGCTGACGCTCGGTCATCCCGCCCCAGACCCCGAACTCGACGCGGTTGTCCAACGCGTCGGCCCGGCACTGCAGGAGGACCGGGCAGTGGCGACAGATGGAGGCCGCCTTGCGCTGCGCGGCGCCGCGGACGAAGAGCTCGTCCGGGTCGATGTCCTTACACCGGGCCTGGGCGACCCATTCCTGGCGCCCCTCCCCGATGATCGTCTCCTCGGACCCGAGGGGATTGCTTGAACCGGGGCGGACCCCGGCGTCGTCGGTGCGGGAGGTCCCGGGAAGGGTGGCCGTCATCGATGTACCCCTGTCTGTGTGGAGTCGCGGACGGGTTGCCGTACACGCCTCCGGCCTTCTGGACCCACCCGGCGCGGCGGGCCCACGGTGTCCACGGGAGCCTCTCGGCCGTGAGTGCCGTCGGACCACGACATCATCCGGGTTCGAAACGTCCCGCGTTCCCTCATATTGTTACCGTAGTCACACAACAGAAGTAAAGAGTCGTGTGCTGCGGACGCCTCACGGGGTGGCGGGACAGGGGTGTTCACGTACTCTGGCCCCGTGTCGGCTATGAGTTCGCTGGGAAAGCTGGTCGCGGCCTGTGTCGCGGCCGGGGTGGTGGCGGCCGGGTCCTTGTTCCCGATCGCCGGGGCGGCGGGGCTGGCCTCCAACAAGATGGCGGACTCGCTGTCCGGGACCTCGGCGGACCTGATCAAGGGCGATCTCCCGTCGATCTCCACGGTCACCGACTCCGAGGGGACGCCCATCGCCTGGTTGTACGACCAGCAGCGGGTGGTGGTCCCGAGCGAGGAGATCTCGCAGAACATGAAGCTGGCGATCATCGCGATCGAGGACCGCCGGTTCGCCGACCACAACGGTGTGGACTGGCGGGGCACGATCCGCGCGGCGCTCACCAACGCCACGTCCGGGGACGTGCAGCAGGGCGCCTCGACCATCGACCAGCAGCTGGTCAAGAACTACCAGTTCCTCGTCTCCGCGGAGAACGACGCGGAACGCCGCGCGGCCGTGGAGACCACCCCGGCGCGCAAGATCAAAGAGATCAGGATGGCGCTCACGCTGGACAGCGAGATGAGCAAGGACGACATCCTCAGCAAGTACCTCAACCTGATCTCGTTCGGCAACGGGTCGTTCGGGGTCCAGACCGCGGCCCAGACCTACTTCGGCGTCGACGCCTCGGACCTCTCCGTGCCGCAGTCCGCCATGCTCGCGGGGATGATCCAGTCCACCAGCATGTTCAACCCGTACACCAACCCCGAGGACACCAAGAACCGCCGCGACACCGTCATCGACACCATGGTCCAGACCGGCGCGATCACGCCGGCCGAGGGCGCGGCCTACGCGGCCGAACCCCTCGGTGTGTTGGAGCGCCCCAACTCGCTTCCCCGTGGCTGCATCACCGCCGGTGACCGCGGGTTCTTCTGCGACTACGTGCTGGACTACCTGGACCAGAACGGCCTGAGCCGGGAGATGGTCCAGGAGGGCGGGTACACCATCCGCACCACCCTCGACCCGACCGTCCACGACTCGGTGCAGCGGTCGCTCAACACCTACGGCAATCCGACGGGCCAGGGCGTGGCCGAGGTCATGAGCGTCGTGCGCCCCGGCCGGGAGTCCCACAAGGTCGTGGCGATCGCCTCGAGCCGCCAGTACGGCCTCGAACTGGGCGACAGCCAGACCGTCCAGCCGCAGCCGTTCTCGCTGGTCGGCGACGGCGGGGGGTCGGTGTTCAAGGTCTTCACGGTGGCCGCGGCCATGGAGAAGGGCATGGGCACCAACACCAGTCTGGCCGTCCCCCGCCGCGTCCAGGTCTCGGGCCTGGGCTCCGGCGGCGCGCGCGGGTGCCCGCCCGCCCAGTACTGCGTGGAGAACGCCGGGTCGTACCCGAGTTCCCTGTCCGTCGCGGACGCGCTCGCGCAGTCGCCCAACACGACCTTCATCAACCTCATCAAGGACGTCGGGGTCGCCCCCACCGTGGACATGGCGGTGCGGCTCGGCATGCGGTCGTACGACCGCAAGGGGACCGCGGCGGACGGCGACTCGATCGCCGGGTTCATCAAGAAGAACAACCTGGGGTCGTTCACCCTCGGGCCGACGGCCGTCAACGCGCTGGAGCTGTCCAACGTCGGCGCCACCCTCGCCTCCGGCGGGATGTGGTGCCCGCCGAGCCCCGTCGAGTCGATCACCGACCGCACCGGCAAGCCGGTCGAGCTGAGCGAGCCGGGGTGTGAGCAGGTGGTCGAGCCGGGGCTGGCGGACACGCTCTCGGTGGCCCTGTCCAAGGACCACGTGGGGGCCGGCACCGCCGCGGGCGCCGCGGGGGCCGCGGGGTGGAGCCTGCCCATGTCGGGCAAGACGGGAACCACCGAGGCCAACCGATCCTCCGCGTTCCTCGGCTTCACCAACCAGTACTCCGCCGCCGTCTACGCCTTCAACGACGGCACCACCACCAGCGAGCTGTGCACCAGCCCGCTGCGGCAGTGCTCGTACGGCAACCTCTTCGGCGGTCTCGAGCCGGCCAACACCTGGTTCTCCGCGTTCACCCCGATCGCCCAGATCTACGGCCCGGTCCAGCTGCCCGCGCCGGATCCCGCGTTCCAGGCGGGCACGAGCGGGGCGGGGACTCCCGATGTCGAGGGGATGAGCCAGTCGGCGGCCACCTCCCTGCTCACCGGCGCCGGATTCATCGTCAACACCCAGTTCGTGTCCGGCACCGGACGCCCCTACGGGACGGTCGTGGGACTCGACGGCGGGACCGGCATCCCCGGATCCCAGATCACCCTCCGCGTCTCCGACGGTTCGGGCGGCGGTGGCGGTGCCGCGGCGCGGGGCACCGACGGCCAGGGCGCGTCCGGACCGGGGGCCGCGATCGGCGACGAGCCCGTCGTCCTCAACGTCCCCGGGCTCGCACCGATCACCATCTCGCCCCCGAGGTAGTCGCCGCGGCCGGGGAGGGTTCCCGCAACCGCCGGTAGAGTGAAACGATGCAACGCCCCTCACGTCGGCCCCAGAGCACCCCGTCGAGTCCCTCCGCCCGCGCGGCGGCCGTCCTCGCGGGGGCGGTCGTGGCCGGGACCGTCTACGCCTCGGGGTGGGAGCGCAACGCGTTCACCGTCCGACGCCACTCGCTCCCCCTGCTCGCGCCGGGGTCGGAGCCCCTCAAGATCCTGCACATCTCGGATCTGCACATGATGCCCGGCCAGAAGCGCAAGCAGGACTTCCTGGCGGCACTGGCGCGGCTGGAGCCGGACTTGGTGCTCAACACCGGCGACAACCTGTCGGACGTGCGCGCGGTGCCGTCGGTCGTGCAGGCGCTCGGCCCGCTGCTCGGCCGGCCCGGGGCGTTCGTCTTCGGCTCCAACGACTACTACGCCCCGGTGCCCAAGAACCCCCTGTCCTACCTCGGGATCGGCCGGAAGAAGCACTCGTCCGTCCCGCTGCCGTGGCGCGACCTCAAGGCGGCGTTCTCCGAGCGGGGCTGGGTGGACGCCACCCACCGGCGTGCGGAGATCGTCGTGGACGGCCGGCGCGTCCTGGTGGCGGGCGTCGACGACCCCCACATCGGTCGCGACCGCTACAGCGAGATCGAGGGACCCGCCGGGCCGGCGTTCGACCTGCGGATCGGGCTGGTCCACTCCCCGGAGCCCCGGGTACTGGACCGTTTCGACGCCGACGGGTACGACCTCGCGGTGGCGGGCCACACCCACGGCGGACAGCTCTGCCTGCCCACTGGGGCGATCGTCACCAACTGCGGCATCGACCGCTCGCGGGCGCAGGGCCTGTCCGCGTGGGGCCGGAACCTGGTCCTGCACGTGTCCGCCGGACTCGGGACCTCGCCGTACGTGCCGGTCCGGACGTTCTGCAGGCCCGAGGCCACACTTCTCGAGCTGGTCGCCGGACCCGGCGGTGGCGGAGACGACGCGACGGTGCCGGAGACGCCGTTGCGCGAACGGGTGCCGCTGCCGGCCTGACCCGGTTTCGCGAATCACCCCGGTTTCGCGAATCACCCGGCGGGGCGCTAGAGTATCCCTCGTTGTCACCGGGGTGTGGCGCAGCTTGGTAGCGCGCTTCGTTCGGGACGAAGAGGTCGTGGGTTCGAATCCCGCCACCCCGACAATGCGAGGTCCCGGGCCGTTCACGGTCCGGGACCTCGGTCATTTGCGTCCCCTGACGGTCCGATTCCGGCCGCGCTACCGGTGCACTTCGGCGTGGACGATCCGTAGAGTCGTGTCATGACCTCCCAGACCGACGTCCAGAACGCCGCGGCCCCGGGGGCGGCAGCCCCCCAGACGACCCACACGGGCCATCCCCACTACGGCCGCATCACCACCACCGGTCAGGGGGACCCCGCCCTCGCCGCCGGGCTCCAGAAGGTCCTCGACGGCCGCTGGGCGGACGCGCGCCGGATGACGCGGGAGGCCATGACCCCGGACATGCTCAACCCGATCGGGGTCACCATGGAGGAGCACCGCGCCCATGTGCTCGACCAGATGAGGCGCCTGGCCGACTCGGGCATGCCCGGGCTGGGGTTCCGCACCGAGGACGGCGGCACCGGGGACACCGGTGGGGCGTTGACCTCCTTCGAGATGCTCGGCCACCTCGACCTGTCCCTCATGGTCAAGGCCGGCGTGCAGTGGGGCCTGTTCGGCGGGGCGATCGCGAATCTCGGCGACGCCGAGACGCGTGGGAAGTACCTGCCGGGAGTCATGAACCTCGACCTCATGGGCTGCTTCGCCATGACCGAGCTCGGCGGCGGGTCGGATGTGCAGAACCTCGAGACCACCGCCACCTTCGACACGGAGACCGACGAGTTCGTCGTCCACTCCCCCACTCCGAGTTCCGAGAAGTGGTACATCGGCAACGCGGCCCGCGACGGGTCCATGGCCGCGGTGTTCGCGCAGCTCATCACCCGCGCCGAGAGCGGTGAGGAGCTCCGCCACGGGGTCCACTGCCTGTTGGTGCCGATCCGGGACGAGGCCGGGAACGACCTGCCGGGGGTCAGGACGACCGATCACGGGCACAAGGGCGGACTGCTCGGCGTGGACAACGGCAAGATCATGTTCGACCACGTGCGTGTCCCCCGTGAGGCGCTGCTCGACCGGTTCGGTGCGGTGGACGCCGACGGACAGTACTCGTCGCCCATCGACTCCGTCGGTGCCCGCTTCTTCACCATGCTCGGCACGCTGATCCGCGGCCGGGTCTCGGTGGGTGCGGCCGCCGGTGCCGCGGCCCGGACCTCACTCGCGCTTTCGGTGCGGTATTCGCTGATCCGCCGCCAGTTCGACCACCCCGCGACGGGCAAGGGCATCCCGCTGTTGGAGTACCGCGAGCACCAGCGTCGTCTGATGCCGCGGGTGGCCCGCGCGTACGCCTACGCGTGCGCCCAGAACGCGATCGTCGCCGAGCTCCACGACTTCGAGAAGAACCCGGAGGCGTTCGACGCCGAGCGGCGCCGCGAGATGGAGTCCCACGCCGCGGGGATCAAGGCCACCGTGACGGGCTTCGCCAACGACACCATCATCGAGGCCCGTCTGGCCTGCGGTGGGGCCGGGTACATGGCCGAGAACCTGCTCACCGAGATGCGCAGGGACTGCGACGTCTTCTCGACGTTCGAGGGCGACAACGTGGTGCTGACGCAGTTGGTGGCCAAAGAGCTGCTCGGAGCCTACGCCGCGGAGTTCGGGGACATGGACCAGCGCGAGACCGTGGCCTTCGCCCTCACCACCGCGGTGGACGTGGTGCAGGAGAAGGCCCGGGCGTCGACGCTGTGGCAGAAGCTCATCGACACGGTGACGGACCGGGAGAACACGGACCTGCTCGACCGCGCCAACCAGCTGGAACTGCTGGTGGACCGCGAGGAGCACCTGTTGGAGACGGTCGCCCGCCGCCTGCGCAAGGCCCAGGGCGAGGACGGCTCGGCGGCGTTCAAGGTGTTCAACTCGGCGCAGGACCACATGCTGCAGGCCGGGCGCGCGCACATGGACAGCTGGGTGTTCGCCCGCTTCGCCGAGGCCGTGGACGCCTGCGAGGACCCCGAGGCCAAGGAGGTCCTGGGAACGCTGTGCGACCTCTACGTCCTGGACATCGTGGACCGCGACAAGGGGTGGTTCCTCGAGCACAACCGCCTGACGACCGAGCGCACCAAGGCCGCGACCGCCGCCCGCAACCGCCTGTGCACCAAGCTCGCGGGCAAGGCGCGGACCCTGGTGGACGCTTTCGCGATCCCCGAGTTCGTCTTCGACGTCCCGATGCTCACCGACGGCGGGGTGGACGCCCCCATCGAGACCACGTCGGGAGCCGACGAGCGCGGTTGACGGGCCGCTGACCGCAGATCCCGGCCGCCACCGCGGCGCACAGGGCCACCGCGGCCAGCACCGCGGCGGCCG
>NZ_JAALEC010000099.1:0-18125 GCF_014145205.1 Dietzia sp. DQ11-44 | reverse complement strand
CGGTGTCGAGGAACGGCTTGGACAGCGACGCGTCGGCCACCTCGCGGAGGGCGGGCTTGGCGCAGAACGCGATCCCCAGCCCCGCAGCGGTGAGCATGTCGATGTCGTTCGCCCCGTCGCCCACCGCGACGGTCTGGCTCAACGAGATACCGAGCTCCTCGGCGAACTCGCGCAGGTAGTCGGCTTTGGCCTCACGGTCCACCACCTCGCCGATGACGCGACCGGTGAGTACGCCGTCCTCGATCTCGAGCGTGTTGGCCCGCGCGAAGTCGAGACCCAGCTCCTCGGCGAGGCCGGCGATCACCTGGATGAACCCGCCCGACACCACTCCGCAGCGGATGCCGAGACGCTTGAGCGTGCGGATCGTCGTCCGCGCACCCGGGGTCAGAACGATGCTGGCCGCGACCTCGTCGAGGACGGTGGCCGGCAGTCCGGCCAGGGTCGCCACGCGCTCATGGAGGGACTGGGCGAAATCCAGCTCCCCCCGCATCGCGCGTTCGGTGACCGCGCGCACCTCGGCCTCCCTGCCCGCGTGGGCGGCGAGCATCTCGATGACCTCACCCTGGACCAGGGTGGAGTCCACGTCGAACACCACCAGACGCTTGGACCGGCGGCCCAGCCCGGCACCGTCCACCGAGATGTCGACGCCGTGCGCGTCCGACAGGGGCGCCATCGCCTCGCGCAGCCTGGCGTCGTCGGCGGCGTCGCGGCCGGCGGTCGAGACCTGCAGCTCCAGCCCCGTCACCGGGTAGTCGGCGATCCCCCGGATCGTGTCGATGTTCGCGCCGATCGACGCGAGCGAACCCGCCACCGCGGAGAACGCCGACGCGGTGACCGGACTGCCGAGGATCACCACCGCGTGGGTCGAGGGCGGCGTGGGGGGCGCGATGTCGTCGAACTGGACCTCCAACTGCATCCCCAGCTCGTGGACCTGCTCGGTGAGCTCGCGGACCACGGTCACGATGTCGGCGCCCGCGTCCACCCGGACCATGAGCCCCAGGGAGAGGTGGCCGTTGACCACGACCTGCTCCACGTCCACCAGGTCGGCGTGGTGGGAGGCGAGGACCGACATGATCCTCGCGGTCACACCTGGCCGGTCGGGACCGGTGACGGTGAGTAGTGCCGGGGTACCGGGGGTGCTCACGTGTGCTCCTGACGAGTGCTCGTGCTGACGACTGGGGTGGTGGACCGGACGGGCTCACACGCGCCGAACCCCGCCGGAGGACGAGCCTACCGACGGGGTTCAGCGGGGTCCGACGCCCGTGGGTGAGTACGGGCGGGTGGGTCAGCCCCTCTGCGGTGACGAGCCGCGCTCGGCCACGTCCTTGACCGCAGCCGGGTCCTGGGCCGCGGCCCGGCCCCCGACGTGGGCCTCCGCACGCATGCGCTCGCTCATGTGCGGGTAGTGCAGTTCGAACGCCGGCCGCTCGGAGCGGATCCGGGGCAGGGTCACGAAGTTGTGACGCGGCGGCGGGCAGGAGGTCGCCCACTCGAGCGAGTTGCCCGCACCCCACGGGTCGTCGACCGTGACGATCTCGCCGTAACGCCAGCTCTTGATGACGTTCCAGATGAACGGCAGCATCGCGATGCCGAGGATGAACGACCCGATGGTGGAGATCTGGTTGAGGACCGTGAAGTTGTCCGTCGCCAGGTAGTCGGCGTACCGGCGGGCCATGCCCTGGTTACCGAGCCAGTGCTGCACGAGGAACGTGGTGTGGAAGCCGATGAACATCAGCCAGAAGTGCCACTTGCCCAGCGTCTCGTCGAGCATCCGGCCGGTCATCTTGGGGAACCAGAAGTACACGCCGGCGAACGTGGCGAACACGATCGTGCCGAAGAGCGTGTAGTGGAAGTGGGCGACGATGAAGTACGTGTCCGAGATGTGGAAGTCGATCGGCGCCGCGGCCATCATGATGCCCGTCAGACCACCGAAGAGGAAGGTCACGATGAAGCCGAGCGCGAAGATCATCGGCGTCTCGAACGTCATCTTGCCGCGCCACATGGTGCCGATCCAGTTGAAGAACTTCACACCCGTCGGAACGGCGATGAGGAACGTCATGAACGAGAAGAACGGCAGGAGCACCGCACCGGTGACGAACATGTGGTGAGCCCAGACCGCCATGGACAGCGCGGCGATGGCGAGGGTCGCGAAGATCAGACCGGCGTAACCGAAGAGCGGCTTGCGCGAGAAGACCGGGAACACCTCGGAGACGATGCCGAAGAACGGCAGGGCGAGGACGTACACCTCGGGGTGACCGAAGAACCAGAACAGGTGCTGCCAGAGGATGGCGCCACCGTTGCCCGGATCGTAGATGCGGCCACCGAACTGCCGGTCGTAGAAGACGCCGAGAGCGGCGGCGGTGAGCAGCGGGAAGATCAGCAGGATCAGGACCGACGCCACGAGGATGTTCCACGTGAAGATCGGCATACGGAACATGGTCATGCCCGGCGCGCGGAGGCAGATGATCGTGGTGACGAAGTTGACTGCGCCGAGGATGGTACCGATACCGCCGATGCCCACACCGAGGATCCACAGGTCCGCGCCGACGGCCGGCGAGTGGATCTTGTCGGCCAGCGGCATATACATGGTCCAGCCGAACGCGGCCGCACCACCCGGGGTGAGGAAGCCCGAGAGCATGATCGTGCCGCCGACCGCGAACAGCCAGTAGCCCAGGGCGTTCAGTCGCGGGAAGGCGACGTCGGGGGCGCCGATCTGCAGCGGCATGATGTAGTTCGCGAACCCGATCACGATCGGGGTGCCGTACAGCAGCAGCATGACCGTGCCGTGCATGGTGAACAGCTGGTTGAACTGCTCGTTGGACAGGAACTGCATGCCCGGGACGAAGAGCTCCGCCCGGATGAGCAGGGCCATGAGCCCGCCGATGAAGAAGAAGACGAAACAGGTGACGATGTACATCAGGCCGAGCAGCTTGTGATCGGTCGTCGTCATCATCTTCCACACGAACGAACCCGGCCGGGCGGTGCCCGTGGGTACGCCCGGCGGATGGTCGAGATCGTCGACCGGCTTGGGGGCCACTGCGGTCATAAGGGTCCTCCTGAACGCCTCACCCGACGCCGCGGGTCGAACCACCGACCCCACGTCGAACGCAAAGGAATAGTGCGTGAGGGCAATCCTAACCCTCCGCTGAGAGCGTCCACCACTCACCCCGCCGAACTCGCCGGGGCGGGTCATCTGCGGGAATCCGGCCCCGCCACGACACGCCCGAGATGACGCCCGGACCCGCCTCGACCTCCACTTCGACTGCGCCCGCGACCCATCTCCTAGGCTCTCCCCCATGACCGATCTCGCGCCGAGCCGACACCGCCCTCGCGGACGGGGGTACCCTTTCACCCCCGTGCGGGTCACGGTGGGCGTCGTGGGCCCGCTCGTCGCCGGCCTCGTGCTCGCCGGGTGCGGGCCGTCCCCCGTCGACATGGTCGAGCACCCCGTCACCACGACCCCCTCACGGATGGCCGGCGAGGAGCTCCAGCGCTCCGCCGAACCGGAGGAGTCGTGTGCGCCCGTACCGGCGCCGGCCGAGTTCGCCGGGAACGGCGTCAGGCGGGTCGAGTCCGTGGACCCGGCCGACGCGACGGTCGAGGTCCCCCGGTCGCCGGAACGGATCCTGGCTCTCGGGGCCGGGGCCGTGGACGTCGCGTGCGGCCTGGGGCTGCAGGACCTCGTCGTCGGGACCTCCGGTCTGCCCCGCGACGCCGACGTCTACCTCCCCGCGCCCCTCGTGGGACTGCCCGACCTCGCGATCACCGGCGACTCGGGCGCGGAGGAGACCGCGGCCGCGGCCCGTGAACTCGACCCCGACCTCATCGTGTTGGCGGACTCGCTCGATCCCGACCCGTCCGTGGTGCGGGCGTTGGCGGAGGTCGCCCCGACGGTCGTGTACGACGCGCGGGCTCTGAACTGGACCGAGAGCACCGAGGCGATCGCCGACGCCTACGGGCGCCCGCGTGCCGGCGGGGATCTCCTGCTGGACGTGATCGACCGGGCCCGGTTCACCGCCGACGCCACCACCCCGAGCGACACCTGGGTCTCGCTCGTCTCCGTCTCCGTCTCCGACGCCGACGGCGTCGCGGTCCAGCGGCCGGACACCCTCGGGAGCCTCATGCTCGAGGCGGTCGGTGCCGGCCGACCCCCGGCGCAGCGCACGCGGGACGGCCAGCGGATCGAACCCGCCCCAGAGTCTCCTCCCGTGGGCGATGAACTCGACGGTGACGTGATCTTCGCCGTGGTGGGCGGCGGTGACGGCTCGGAGCAGTCCGCGCGGGAGGCCTTCGCCACCGAGCGGTGGACGGACCTCGCCGCGGTGGGCGCCCGCCGCATGTTCGTCGTGGACCGGGCCGTGTGGGAGGGATCCGGCCCGGTGGCCGCGCGCGCGGTCCTCGACGACATCCGGAGTTCCATCAACGGGATCGCCCCGGACGGGTAGCCGGGGAGCCGGCCGTTCCGGCCGGGCCGACAGGACGACCCGGCGCACCTGCCGGACGACCTCACCCCGGCACCTGATCGGGTGCCGGGGTGAGGTGGTGACGACGGTCGGGTCAGAAGTCCCAGTCCTCGTCCTCCGTGGCGACGGCCTTGCCCATGACGTAGGAGCTGCCGGAACCCGAGAAGAAGTCGTGGTTCTCGTCGGCGTTCGGGCTGAGCGCCGAGAGGATCGCGGGGTCGACGTTGGTCTCGTCCTTGGGGAACATCCCCTCGTATCCGAGGTTCATCAGCGCCTTGTTGGCGTTGTAGCGCAGGAACTTCTTGACGTCCTCGGTCCACCCCACCGTGTCGTAGAGGTCCTCGGTGTAGTCCGCCTCGTTGTCGTACAACTCGAAGAGCAACTCGAAGGTGTAGTCCTTCAACTCGTCGCGCTCGGCCTGCCCGATCTGCTCGAGCGCACGCTGGTACTTGTATCCGATGTAGTAGCCGTGCACGGCCTCGTCCCGGATGATGAGCCGGATGATGTCCGCCGTGTTGGTGAGCTTGGCCCGCGAGGACCAGCGCATGGGCAGGTAGAAGCCCGAGTAGAAGAGGAACGACTCGAGGAGGGTCGAGGCGATCTTGCGCTTGAGGGGATCCTCCCCGGAGTAGTACCCGAGGATGATGTGCGCCTTGCGCTGCAGGAAGGTGTTCTCCTCCGCCCACCGGAAGGCGTCGTCGACCTGCGGACTGGAGCAGAGCGTCGAGAAGATGGTGGAGTAGCTCTTGGCGTGGACCGATTCCATGAACGCGATGTTGGTGAGCACCGCCTCCTCGTGGGGGGTCGACGCGTCGGGGATCATGCTCACCGCGCCGACCGTCCCCTGGAGGGTGTCCAGCAGCGTCAGGCCGGTGAAGACCCGGGTGGTGAGCTGTTGCTCCGAGTCCGTCAGGGTCTGCCACGACGGGATGTCGTTGGACACCGGGACCTTCTCCGGCAACCAGAAGTTACTGGTGAGCCGACCCCAGACCTGATCGTCGACCTCGTCCGTGACGCGGTTCCAGTTGATCGCCGACACCCGGTCGACGAGCCGGGGGGCGACCCCGGCGGCGGGGCTGTGGGATCCCGGAGCGTGCAGCTCGGCGGTCATCGGATCTCCTCGTGATGGCGGGGGCGGTTCGGGGCGCAGGCCTGAGGCCCGGGGGTCAGAGCATGCACGAGACGCAGCCCTCGACCTCGGTGCCCTCGAGCGCGAGCTGGCGCACGCGGATGTAGTACAGGGTCTTGATCCCCTTGCGCCACGCGTAGATCTGGGCGCGGTTCACGTCGCGGGTGCTGGCCGTGTCCTTGAAGAACAGGGTCAGCGAGAGTCCCTGGTCCACGTGCTGGGTGGCCGCCGCGTACGTGTCGATGATCTTCTCGTACCCGATCTCGTACGCGTCCTGGTAGTAGTCCAGGTTGTCGTTGGTCAGGTAGGGCGCCGGGTAGTAGACGCGACCGATCTTGCCCTCCTTGCGGATCTCGATCCGGGACGCGACAGGGTGGATCGACGAGGTCGAGTTGTTGATGTAGCTGATCGACCCGGTGGGCGGCACGGCCTGCAGGTTCTGGTTGTAGATGCCGTACTGCTGCACGTCGGCCTTGAGCGCGCGCCAGTCCTCCTGGGTGGGCACCGCGACGCCCGCCTCGGTGAACAGCTGGCGCACCCGCTCGGTGGCCGGCTCCCACACCCTGTCCGTGTACTTGTCGAAGAACTCACCGGACGCGTACGTGGACTCCGGGAACCCGGCGAACCACGTCCCTCGCTCCCGCGCGAGGAGATTCGACGAGCGGACCGCGTGGTAGAGCACCGTGTAGAAGTAGATGTTCGTGAAGTCCACGCCCTCCTCGGACCCGTAGTGGATCCGCTCGCGGGCGAGGTAGCCGTGCAGGTTCATCTGCCCCAGGCCGATCGCGTGGGACTCGGCGTTGCCCCGCTCGATCGACGGGACCGAGTCGATGTGGGTCTGGTCGGACACCGCGGTCAGGCCCCGGATCGCCGTCTCGATGGTCCGGCCGAAGTCCGGTGAGTCCATGGCCTTGGCGATGTTGAGGGAGCCGAGGTTGCAGGAGATGTCCTTACCCACGTGCGAGTAGGTGAGGTCCTCGTTGTACGTCGACGGCGTGGAGACCTGGAGGATCTCCGAGCACAGGTTCGAGTGGGTGATCTTGCCGGCGATCGGGTTGGCCCGGTTCACCGTGTCCTCGTACATGATGTACGGATAGCCGGACTCGAACTGCAGCTCGGCGAGGGTCTGGAAGAAGTGCCGCGCGTTGATCTTGGTCTTCTTGATCCGGCTGTCCTCGACCATCTCGGTGTAGTGCTCCGTGATGTCGACGTCCGCGAAAGGCTTGCCGTAGATCCGCTCGACGTCGTACGGCGAGAACAGGTACATGTCGTCGTTGCGCTTGGCCAGCTCGAACGTGATGTCCGGGATCACCACGCCCAGCGACAGGGTCTTGATGCGGATCTTCTCGTCCGCGTTCTCCCGCTTGGTGTCGAGGAACTTGAAGATGTCCGGGTGGTGGGCGTGCAGGTACACCGCCCCGGCACCCTGGCGGGCGCCGAGCTGGTTGGCGTAGGAGAAGGAGTCCTCCAGCAGCTTCATCACGGGGATGACGCCGGAGGACTGGTTCTCGATGTGCTTGATCGGGGCGCCGTGCTCGCGGAGGTTCGACAGCAGCAGTGCCACTCCGCCACCGCGCTTGGACAGCTGCAACGCGGAGTTGATGTTGCGGCCGATGGACTCCATGTTGTCCTCGATACGCAGGAGGAAACAGGAGACGGGCTCGCCGCGCTGCTTCTTGCCCGAGTTCAGGAACGTGGGGGTGGCCGGCTGGAAGCGACCGTCGATGATCTCGTCGACCAGGCGGCGGGCCAGGTCCTCGTCGCCGTCCGCGAGCGTGAGGGCCACCATGCAGACGCGATCCTCGTAGCGCTCGAGGTACCGCTTCCCGTCGAAGGTCTTGAGCGTGTACGAAGTGTAGTACTTGAACGCGCCGAGGAACGTGGGGAAGCGGAACTTCTTGGCGTAGGCGTGGTCGAACAGCTCCCGCACGTAGTTGCGCGTGTACCGGTCGAGCACCTCCCGCTCGTAGTAGTTCTTGTCGACCAGGTAGTCCAGCTTCTCGTCCAGGTTGTGGAAGAAGACCGTGTTCTGGTTGACGTGCTGGAGGAAGTACTCCCGCGCGGCCTCACGGTCCTTGTCGAACTGGATCCTGCCGTCCGCGTCGTAGAGGTTGAGCATGGCGTTGAGCGCGTGGTAATCCAGGCGCTGCCCCTCGCCCGCCTCGCCGGCGATGGTGCCTTCGGGGGTCACGGTCGGTGCTGCCAAAACTCTTCCAATCCCTCGCGGACGCGGATGACGTCCTCTTGTGTGCCCATCAGTTCGAACCTGTAGAGGTACGGGACCTCGAGTTTGCGTGCGATCACGTCGCCGGAGACCGCGTAATCCGAACCGAAGTTGGTGTTACCGGCGGCGATCACGCCGCGGCAGAGGCTTCTGTTGTGCTCGTTGTTCAGGAACGTGACCACCTGTCGCGGGACCGACGCCCCGGTCCTGCCCGTGACCTCGAGGCATCCCCCGTACGTCGGGACGATCAGAACATACGGGTCCGACACGATCGGCCCCGCTTCGGTCCTCCGCGTGGGTATGCGCAGCGCCGGGAGCCCCAGACGGTCGACGAACCGCTTGGTGTTCTCGGAGACGTTGGAGAAGTAGACGATCCTCACCGGCTCGGTGGCCGACAGCGGAGCCGCCATGACTGCCCCCTTCGGATCTACATGTGTTCCGGGTCCGCCCCGGGGTCAGGCCGCGACGGTGACGAGGGCCTTGATCCGGTCCGGCCGGAAACCCGACCAGTGCTCGGAACCGGACACCACGACGGGAGCCTGGAGATACCCGAGGGCCATCACGTACTCACGCGCGTCGTCGTCGACGGAGATGTCGACCACCCGGTACTCGACGCCCTGCTTGTCGAGCGCCTTGTAGGTGGCGTTGCACTGGACGCAGGCGGGCTTGGTGTAGACGGTGACCATCAGTCGTGGACCTCTTTCGGCACGGGCGCCGGGGAGGCGCGGAGGGGCTCTTCTCGGACGGTCATCGGTTCCGGCGCTTCCGCCCGGCCTGTGGATAACCGTCGTGTCTGTCAGGGTTCACAGCCCGAATGCCACACGTGGCATTCATCGGGGGCCGCAACACCCTAGACACTACCCCTAGTGTCCGACGAGTCAATCGACCACAACATTTTGGTCTTACAATGGTGGTATTCCCAGGTCGCGATCCCGCCTTGTGGACACTTCCCACCCACCGTTGTCACGGTCGGCCCGAACGCCGCCGCCTCGCCCCGCGACCGTCACTCTGCCACGCGTGAGACGGTGCCGGAGACCCCGTCCGGCGCCCCACAGGTCGTCCCCAACCACCCCACACCTTGTCCCCAACCGCTCCACAGGGGCGACGGGGTCACCGCCGCGGAAGGGGCACCGGGAGGCCCCGCGGCGGCGGGGTCGTCGGGGGTCACCGTCGGCGCGGGTCTGCCCCGCCCCCACGACGACGACGAGGGCCCGCCGCCGGCGAACCGGAGGCGGGCCCTCGAGGGTGCGTGGGATCCCACGCGGACGAGACTCAGCCCTGGCGGGCCTTGAAACGGGGGTCCTTCTTGTTGATCACGTAGACCTTGCCGCGACGACGGACAACCTGGGCGCCCGGCTTGTTCTTCAGCGACCGAAGGGACTTGCGGACCTTCATCTGGCGCTCCTTAGGCTCTCGGGGCGGCCGTGATGGCCGCCGACACGACTGGGGATGACTGCGCGACACGTCCGACCCGGAGGTCGGATGCACGACACACAACTGGTCCATCGTAACGGACTGCCCCGTCAGAACTCCAACCGGCGGAACCGGGCACCTCGCGTGGCCCGTCCGCATGTCACGCAGAAGTCACACGGGCTTCCTATGCTGACGCCATGACCCAGTCCTCTGCAGACACCGGCGCTCTCCGCGCGTCCATCATCGCCGAACTCGGCGTTCGTCCCGACATCGATCCGGAGCAGGAGGTCGCCCGGCGGGTGGCGTTCCTGGCCGAGTATCTCCGCAGCACCCCCGCCACGGGTTTCGTCCTGGGGATCAGCGGGGGCCAGGACTCCACCCTGACGGGTCGGCTGTGCCAGCTCGCCGCCGAGAAGCTCCGCGACGAGGGCCTGCCCGACGCGCGGTTCGTCGCCATGCGGCTCCCCCACGGAACCCAGGCGGACGAGGACGACGCCGTCGCGGCCCTGGACTTCATCCGGCCCGATGCCCGCGTCACCGTCGACATCCGGGCGGCCTCGGAGGCCGCCTCCGGTGCTGCCGCGACTGCACTGGAGGACCTTCCCGGCCACGCGGGCCCGCTCCGCGACTTCGTCCGCGGCAACGTCAAGGCGCGCCAGCGGATGGTCGCGCAGTACGCGGTGGCCGGGCAGCTCGGCCATCTCGTCGTCGGCACCGATCACGCCGCCGAGGCGGTCACCGGCTTCTTCACCAAGTACGGAGACGGCGGCGTGGACCTCTCCCCCCTGACCGGCCTCACCAAACGGCAGGGTGCAGCGCTGCTGCGGCACCTCGGCGCCCCGGAGTCGACCTGGCGGAAGGTCCCCACCGCCGATCTCGAGGACGACCGTCCGGGCCTGCCCGACGAGGTGGCACTGGGCGTGACGTACGAGCAGATCGACGACTACCTGGAGGGCCGCGACGGCGTGCCGACTCAGGCCGCTGCCCGGATCGAGCAGCTGTTCCTGGCCACCCGCCACAAGCGGGCGGTCCCGGCCACGCCACTCGACACCTGGTGGCGCGAGGGGTGACGCCCCGGCGGTCGGTGGTCGACCGGACACCGGCCGACCAGGCACCGCCGCCCGATCACCGCACCAGCTCCCACACCGAGTCCAGCGCGTCCGCCGTCCCCGGTACGTCGAAGGACTGCGTGGTGAACACCGCCGCGCAGCGGCCCGTGCGCCGGTCGACGTAACCGATCGTCCCCAGTCCCCCCGCCCAGCCGACGACCCCGTCCGGGCGGATCTCCACCTGCATCCCGTATCCACAGCCGGGTCCGATGAACCCCTCCGCATCGGCGCGCTGCCGCGGAGTCAGGTGGTCGGTCGTCATCATCTCCGCGAACTCCGGACCCAGGACGGTCCCGCCGTCGACCAGGACGTCGAGGAAGGCCAGATAGTCGGCGACGGTCGAGGCCAGCCCACACGCCAGGGACTCGAAGCGAGGTGGGCGATCGAATCTGCTCCGGATGTCCAGCGGCCGGAGGGCCCCGTCGGGTCCGAGCCCGTGGCAGGTGGGGAGCCGATCCGGGTCGGCGGTGAACCCGCAGTCCGCCAGTCCGAGCGGCCCCGTGACGTACTCGGCCACCAACCCGGACACGCTGGCGCCCGTTGCCCGCGCCAGGAGCACCCCCAGGACGTCACTGCCGGTGTGGTAGTTCCAACCCCGCCCGGGTTGGTCCGCCAGGGGCAGTGCACCCAGCAGCCGGAGGTACTCGTCCGGCTCCATCGGCGGTGCGTAGGGGCCGGGTGCGACCTGCCGCTCGCCCATGGCGACGGTCAGGGGACTGCCCTCCCCCGCCCAGCCGACGCCGGCGGTCATGGTGAGGAGATGGCGCAGCGTGATCTGTCGCCCGGCCGGTACGGTCCGGTCGATCGGCCCGCCGGGCCGGGCGAGGACCCTGGGGGCGGACAGCTCCGGCAGATGTGTGGCCACCGGGTCGTCGAGCGAGAGGATCCCGAGCTCGACCAGCCTCAGCCCGAGCACGCCGCCCACCGGCTTGGTGTTGGACGACAGCGGGAACACCGCATCCGGGTCGAGCGCGGGGCCGCCGGGCGACCGCGTCCCACCCGACGCGATCCGTGATCGACCGTCCTGCCGTACCCCGCAGACGTAACCCGTCAGCCGTCCGGAGTCGACCAGGGCGTCGAGTCCCCCGGTGACGGAGGCGAACCGATCCATGGGGTGACCCTACGTCCGGGGGGCCGGCTGGTGAAGGGTTCGGCGGTGGTGGCCCGGGCCGTCAGCCCGCCAGCCGCGCCATCGGGCCGTGGACGTCGACGGGACGGAGGCAGGTGTCGGGGATCGTCCCCAGCGAGCACGTGCCCACCGGCAGGACCGGGCGATAGCCCTCCGGTACGCCACCGCCCGCGATCACGTCCCGGTACGCGTCGACCCCGGAGGTCGGCCTGCGCTCGAGAGCCGGATCGGTGAGCACATCCACCTGGTAGAGGCCGAAACGGGAGTCGTAGGTCCCCCACTCGTAGTTGTCCACCAGCGACCAGTGGTTGTAGCCGATCACCGGGTAGCCGTCGGCGACCGCGCGTTGGATCCAGAACACGACGTCACGGAGGTAGTCACCGCGCTCGAAGGAGTCCTCCCGGTAGCCGTTGTGGGTGGGCATCCCGTTCTCGACGATGAACAGCGGCTTGCCGGGGAAGTGCCTGGCGTAGTGGACGATCGACTCGTACATCCCCTCGGGCTGCGGACGGACGCCGGCGAAGTCGTCCCACGCGGCACGGATGGTCGTGAGATTGTCGAGCGCGATGCCGTAGTAGTAGTCGACCCCGATGAAGTCCAGCTCGTCGCGGATGTGGTTGAGCAGCAGATCGTCCGTGGCCGGGGCGAAGGCGGGGAGGTACGCCTCGTTCGCGGTGACCATGGCATCGGGGTCCGCCCGATGAGCGGCGTGATATCCCAGCTTGTGGGCCGCCACCACGTTGTCGCGGAATGCGTTGAACTGGTGCAGCCCCACCAGCCCGATGCGGAGTTCGTGACTGAAGAACACCAGCGGCTCGTTGAAGGTGACCCACATCGTCCCGTTACCGGCCCACCGCTCGGTGATGAGCTCGGCGTAGCGCCCGAACGCCTCCACCGAGTCCGGCGAGAGGAACCCGCCGCGATCGACCAGCCATCCCGGATACACGTAGTGGACCATCGTGATCATCGGCGTCATGCCGTGCGCCCTGATCGTGCTCAGGATGTCGTCGTAACGACGCAACGCCTGTTCGTCGTACCGCCCCGGCTCGGGCTCGATGCGCGACCACTCCACGCTGAGGCGGAAGATGTTCACGCCCAGGTCCGCGGCACGGGCGATGTCCTCCGGGTACCGGTTCCAGAAGTCGACGGCGTCGTTGACCGGATCAGCCTCTCCACGCGCGGCGGCGGCGTCGACGTAGCGCTTCCAGTTGGAATCCATATTTGAACCCTCGACCTGGAAGCCCGAGGTGGCCACCCCCCAGTGGAAGCCCTCGGCCATCCGCGCCTCGGCCCGGGCCTGCACGGACACCGAGATGAGAGCGGTCGCCACCAGAGCGGTGACGAGCACCAGCGCGAGCGGAATCCTGGTGACGGCAAACTTATGAACACCCATCACTAAAACATGACACATGCCTCGCCGGGCGTCAGCGCTTTGGGCCCCCGGACCCGGCATCGTGCGCGTCAGGCCCCGCGACCGGCGCGCCGGTACCCGGCCCGGAGGCCCGCCGCGGCGTCTACCGTGGTGTGATGCGAACCCTGGGAAACGTGCTCTGGTTTCTGCTCGCCGGCTGGTGGTTGGCGCTCGTGTACGTCATCGCCGGGATCATCGCCTGCATCCTGATCATCACCATCCCGTTCGGCATCGCCTCGTTCCGGCTCGCGGCGTACGTCCTGTGGCCGTTCGGGCGGCGGACCGAGTTCCGCCGGGACGCCGGTGCGCTCTCCCTGATCGGCAACGTCCTGTGGATCCTGGTGCTCGGCTGGGAACTGGCGATCGCCCACCTGCTCGCCGGGTTGCTGCTGTGCCTGACGATCGTGGGAATCCCCTTCGGCATCGCCTGCTGGAAGATGGTCCCGCTGGCCCTTCTCCCCCTCGGCCAGCGCATCGTGCCCATCCGTCACCCGTCGGAGGACCCCTTCGCCGCGGCGCCGGGGGCGCGGCGGTAGGACCGGGGACTCAGGCCGAGGACCGTGCGGAAGTCCGCGCTGAGATGGGCGTGGTCGGAGTACCCGAGCTCCGCGGCGATCCGGGCGATCGTCACCGACGGGTCCTCGCGTAGACGCTGCGCGGCCTCCTGGAGTCGGTACCGACGGATCATCTTCAGTGGCGGCAGTCCCACGTAGCGGTGCGCGAGTCGCTGCACCGCGCGAGTCGAGACGCCCAGGGCTGCGGCGACCTGGTCCACACGCACGATCGACCGGTCCGAGGCGATGAGATCCTCCATGGCGTTGGCCATGACGCCGCCGGCGTCCGGGGCGGCCAGGTGCGCGGCGGCCCACGCGGAGAAGTAGCGCAGCGCCCGGGCGCGGGCGACGGACTCGCGCTGGTCGGCCCCGCGCTGATCAGCAGGGCACGACCGGCCGACGACCTCGTCCACCTCTCCCATCGCCGCCATGACGGCACGATGCAACCCGGGGGCGTCGAGGGGCGTCTCCGCGTCGCGAAGCCGCCGGGGCTCGGCCGCCAACGAGGCCAATCCGGCCGGGCGGAGCAGGGCGCCTACCGCCCATCCGCTGCCGATGAGGTCCCGGTGGGAGACGCCGGTCGTCGGTCCGGAGAGACTGACCCCTCCGGGGTCGACGACGAGATTGGACGCCGGAAAAGGGAGCAGCTCCTGCCGGGAGGTCTCCCCCGGCGCGAGACGCCAGCGCGGGATCCAGAACCAACGGATCCGGTCACGCAGTTCCGACGGCGCGTCCTCGCGGTGGAAGGTGGGCAGCCGGTCCGGATAGAGGACCCCGCGTCGATCAGGGAGGTCGGCCATCGTCCCCTCCCCGCGTGTCGGACGCGACGGCGTCGCGAATCTTCAAGCCACTCCCGTGCATGTCCTCGTAGGTTCATCGCATGACAGAGAACACCACGCCCCGGGCCGGGGTCACCGGAGAACACACCACCGACGGCGTCCCCCACGGGTCGACCAGCCTCACGCCGTTCCTCGCCGTCGAGAGAGCGGGGGACGCGGTCGAATTCTATTCCTCGGTGTTCGGCGCCCGGGTGGTCGACGTGACGGAGATGGGCGGGATCGTCGTGCACGCCGAACTCGACCTCGGCAACGGCCGGCTGCAACTCGGCGAGCCCAGTCCCCGGTTCGGGCTCGTGCCCCCGCCCACCGGGGAGGTGGCCTGCTATTCGATCGGGATGTACTGCGCGGACGTCGACGAGGTGGTCGACCGGGCCGCACAGGCCGGGGCCACGATCCGTGAACCCGTGAGCGAGTTCGTCTCCGGCGACAGGTACGCCTCGATCCGGGACCCGTACGGCGTCCGATGGTCGATCATGTCCCGCGTGGAGGACCTGTCGGAGTCCGAGAGCGCACGCCGGGTCGCCGAGTGGGCCGCGCAGCAGGGATAGAGGTGAAAAGAGCCCGGCCAGTGGCCGGGCTCTTGCTCGCATGAACCATCCGTTGCCGGATCGTTCGTTCGGGTGGAGCTAAGGGGACTCGAACCCCTGACCCCCACACTGCCAGTGTGGTGCGCTACCAGCTGCGCCATAGCCCCGTATCGGTTGTTCCGCCGTTCCCCTCTCGGCGACCGGCTCGACCAAAGTTACACCATCCCGGTTCGGCGCTCCAAATCGCCTCCGGCCCCGCCCTGGACGGGCGGGGCCGGTACCGATCGGTGCGGACCGGGGTCAGGCGAGGATGTTGTCCAGCCAGGCCGGATCGGCGATCTCCACGACCTCACCCTCGTAGGCGACCGTGGGGGTGGAGACGCGGTCGGTCACCTCTCGGATACTGTCCTGCGAGTTGTCGGCGGTGTCCGAGGCCTTCTCCATCCCGCCGTTGGTCTCCACGTTGCCGATGCACTCCACCGAGTCCGCGTTCGCGCCGGCCGCCTCGGCGGTGGCGGCCAACTCCCTCGCGGAACGGTCGCCACCGCCCTCGGCGGGCTGCTGGGCGAAGAAGGCGTTCTTGACGTCGAAGAAGGCCGGCAGCGAATCCTTGGCCGCGACGCACTGGACGGCGGCGATGGCCCGCGTGGAGTACTCGCCCGACGCCGACTGGCGGTTGAGGAAGTTGAGGGTGTGGAACTCCACGCGCAGGTCACCGGCCTCCACGGCGGAGGCGATCCGCTCACCGTTCTGCCCCTCGAAGGAGGCACACGCCGGGCACATGAAGTCCTCCCAGATCTGGACGGTCGGGGCGGTCTCCTCCCCCACCGCGATCACACCCGTGTCCGAGATCTCGATCAGCTCGTCGGCCGTCTCACCGAACGTGATCGGGTTGGCCTCGCCTCCCCGCTGGGCCATCCACACGACGCCGCCGAGGACCAGGACGGCGACGGCGATCAGGGCCGCAACCGTGATCAGCATCCCGTTGTTCTTCTTGGTCTTCAGGACCTTCGTGCTCTTGTTACCTGCGGACTTGGCGTTCACGTGTGGGTGGGCCTTTCTCTCCTGGGAAACCGTCGGCCCTTTCCGAGCGACTGGCGACTACCGAGAGGGTACCGAAACCGCCTGAGTCCTCTTTCAGGTGAGGGCAGGTGGCGAGGCCGAAATGCACCGAGCCCCCGGTCGGTGATCGACCGGGGGCTCGGCCCGATGGTGGAGCTGCCGGGAATTGAACCCGGGTCCTCCGCAGCATCGGCAGGGCTTCTCCGTGCGCAGTCCGCGTTGGCCTCTACTCGGATCTCGCCCTCATGCGGACATGTCGGCGATGACGATCCCAGTCACTGTTGGATGTCCCGACCCACCCCGTGACCGGGTGAGCCGGTGATCCCTCTAGATGATGCCGGTGACCGGGGCGAGGGCGACCCCGGGCCGACAGACTACGGGCTCACTGTCAGGCAGCGAGGGCGTAGTCGCGCTGATTGGTATCGGCGCGTAATTGGTTGCCACGACGCTTACGGTGGTCTCTGGCCTGCACCGGCACGCTTCCCCTGCGTCAACTCACGTAGTCGAAACCACATCAGCCCCGTCAGGTCCGCCGACTCTCATCGACGGACCACTGACCCTACCCCGACCGGGGCCCCACCGCCAGGGTGAGCTCCGTCTCCACCTCAGCCCAGCGCGAGCAGTGCGATCGCCACCCCCGCCAGTGCGAGCCCCGCGATCTGGACCGCGCGAAGGCGCTCCCCTCCGTGCGTGATGGCCAGCGCCACCGTGAAGGCGGGGTAGAGCGCGGCGATCACGCTCACCAGCGAGAGCATGCCCGCCTGGGAGGCGAAGTAGAAGGCTCCGTTGGCGACCGCGTCGAACACGGCGATCACCAGGCCGATGGCGATGAGGCGCCGGGAGAACCTGAACGACTCGCGGGCGGCGAACGCCGCCGCCAGGACGACCCCGGTGGCGCCCACCCGCGACGCCGCGACCGGCCACAGCCCCTCACCCGCCGGGACCTGTGCCAGCAGGACGAAGAAGCCCGCGAACGCCAGCCCCGAGATCACCGTGAGCGCCATCAACGGCCAGGTGAGGCGACCGTGTCCGATCGACGAACCCTCGTCGCTCTCCAGTGAGACGAGGACCGTGGCGACGAGCGCCACCGACATCCCGACCAGGGCTGCCGCCCCGGGCCGCTCCCCCGCCACCAACCCGAACGCGAGCGGCACCGACGCGGCCAGAACCGCCGTGATCGGCGAGATCACGCTCATCGGCCCGCGCGAGAGCGCGACGTAGAACGACCACACCGCGAGACCTGACAGGAGGCCCGAAGTCAGCCCCCAGGCCAACCCGACCAGGGTCGGTGACCCCCCGGACACCACCGCCGCCGCCCCGACCAGCACGATCGACAGCGGGTACGACACGCTGACGACCCTCAGTGCACGGGCCCGCCGGGACGCGACCCCGCCGAGGTAGTCGCTGATGCCGTACGCCACCGCCGAGGTCGACGCCAGCGCGACCGGCATCATGCGTGCATGCCCTTGATCCTCCTGCCGAGTTCGCGAACGGCTTCGCGCTCGGCGGTCCGCTTGGCGATGTCGTGCCGTTTGTCGTGGGCCTGCTTACCCCGGGCGACGGCCAGTTCGACCTTGACCCGCCCGTTCACGAAGTAGAGGGACAGCGGGACCAGCGTGGCGTTGCCGTCCCGCACCTTGCCGACGAGCGAATCGATCTCGCGACGGTGCAGCAACAGTTTGCGGGCGCGCTTGGGCGCGTGGTTGGTCCAGTTCCCGTGGGAGTACTCGGGGATGTGGAGCCCGCGGAGCCACACCTCGCCGTCGTCGATCGTCGCGAACGCGTCGACCAACGACGCCTGGCCCTCGCGCATGCTCTTGATCTCCGTACCCAACAGCGCGATCCCCGCCTCGTGGGTGTCGAGGATGGAGTACTCGTGCCGGGCCTTGCGGTTGCTCGCGACCACGCTGCCGTCACGGCCGAGGGTCGACGCGCCCTTCTTCTTGTTCTTCTTGGCCACGCCGGTTCACCTCCTCGTCCGTCCGTCGGGCAGATCCCCCACTCTAGATCAGTACGGGATCACCGCCGAACCGTGATCCGCAGCGTGGCCCATGCCGTGAGCGCGGACACCACCGCGCCCGCCACCACGAGGACCGGGGCCAGCAGCAGGATGTCGACGGTGGTGATCCGTTCCACCAGGTTCGCCCGGTACGCCTCGGCCAGCACCCTGTCGAGGAAGACGACCTTGGCCCCCAGCAGCCCGCCGACCGCGAGCAGCGAACCGACCACCGACGCCAGCACGGCTTCCACCACGAACGGCAGCTC
>NZ_JAALEC010000098.1:0-17560 GCF_014145205.1 Dietzia sp. DQ11-44 | reverse complement strand
TCCCACCAGTCGCATGATCCCCAGCGCGGTCCGGCGGGTGAAGGCCGCGATCTGCGTCATGTTGGCGATGAGCAGGACGGTGGCCAGGAGCTGGACCACCGCGACGGCGAACGCGGCGTTCCGGATGCCGTCCAGGACGGAGAAGACGCGCTCGACCAGCTCCCCCTGTCCCTGCACGACCTCGATCCCCGCGACACCCTCCAGGTCCTCGGCCACGGATTCCGCGCGGGTGGGGTCGTCGAGGGTGAGCGTGAATCGCGACCCCAGGGCGTCCGGGGAGGTCGACTCCACCAGGACGGGGTCGGTGGAGGCGAAGAGCTCGACGAACTCCTCGTACGTCTCCTGCGGGTTCTTGTACTCCACCGAGGCCACGCCGGCCGTGGCCTCCAACTCGTCCCGGATCTCACCGCACGCCGAGGTGCAGTCGGGGTCCTCGAGGGAGATGGCCCGGTCCACGTAGACACGGAACTCGTTGAGGTAGTCGTACTTGACCTGGCTGGCCGAGGCGGTCATGACCACCAGCACCCCGGCGCCGAGCATCGCCAACGCGACGGCGGTGGTGATGATCATGGCCAGCGTCATCGACAGGTTGCGGCGCAGGCCCTGTGCGACCTCGGACGCGATGAACCGCGCGGCCATCAGCGCCCCACCCCGTAGGTGCCGCGGGAGTCGTCGCGGACGACCCTTCCGTCGACCAACTCCACCACGCGGCGTCGCGAGCGGTCGACGATGTGTCGGTCGTGCGTGGCCATGAGGACCGTGGTCCCGGTCCGGTTGATCCGGTCGAGCAGCAGCATGATGTCCTCGCTGGTCTCGGGGTCGAGGTTGCCGGTCGGCTCGTCGGCGAGCAACAGCCTCGGTCGGTTGACGAACGCCCTCGCGATCGCCACCCGCTGTTGTTCGCCGCCGGAGAGCTCGTGCGGTCGGCGACCGGCCTCACGACCCAGACCCACCATCTCGAGCGTCTCGGGGACGACCTTGTCGATCGTCCGGCGGGACTTACCGATCACCTGCAGCGCGAACGCCACGTTCTCGGCCACGGTCTTACCCGGCAGCAGACGGAAATCCTGGAAGACGCAGCCGAGCGAGCGACGCAGCGACGGCACGGACGAGGCCTTCATCCTGGTGAGGTCGTGGCCGGCGACGACCAGGGTCCCGGAGTCGGGCCGGTCCTCGCGGAGCAACAGGCGCAGGAAGGTCGACTTTCCCGACCCGGAGGCGCCGATGAGGAAGGCGAACTCGCCCTCGGCGATCTCGACGGTCACGTCGGACAGAGCCGGACGCGTCGAGGACGCGTACGACTTGGTCACATGGGAAGCACTGATCACTCGAGTAGCGTAGCGCTACTCCAGTCACACGGCAGGCAAAGGACCCGTCGGTGTCAGCCCGTGGTCACGGGATTCCCACCGGCCCCGGCGTCGCCGGAATCCTCTCCCTGCGGCGACTGCTCCTGCGGCGACTGCTCCTGCGGTGTCTGCTGCGGCGGCGCCTGCTGCCCGGTCGCTCCCGTGGGGGACGTCGGGGTCTGGCGTCCCGGCGGCGGCGTCGTTCCGGTGACCGGCGGGGACGTCTGCGGAGTGGCGGTCGGAACCGTCGTCTGGTCGACCGTGGTCCCCGGGGTCGGCGACTCCTCGACGGGTGTCGTCCCCTCGGCCGGCGCGGGCGGTTCGGTCTCGGCGGTGTCCGTCTGGGGCGGTGGGGTACCGAAACTGGCGACCGGCTGGTCCTTGACCAGCGAATAGAGCATCGCGAACAGGACGAACGCCACCAGCAGGATCGCGGTGGTCCGCGACATCCTGAAGAACTCCCCGAGCAGGGACACGATCTTCGGTCGCGGCCGACGGGACGGCGCATCGGGATCAGTGGTCCCCCCGAGACCCAACGGATCGCCGCTGATCAGGGGCTCACGCGTGGTCGCCGCCTCGGTCCGCGCGCTGTCCTCGGCCTCCGGGCCGAGCTCGCCGGACGAGACCGCGTCGGAGGTCGTGCCCTCAGGTGTGTGGTCGTCGGGCGTGTGGTCGTCGGCTGTCGTGTCGTCGTCTCGGCGCTCGGCCATCACGCGCTCCCCTCTCCGGTCTGCGGTCGGAGCATGCCCGCCCGGATCGCGGCCAGGGCCTCGGGCTCCAGAACGATCCCCTCCGCGCGGAACCGGCGCAGGATGACCGCGCGCATCCGTCGGCCCACCTCCCACTGCATGCCGGGCTTGGTCCGGGCCAGCAACCGGATCACGGTCTGCTCAAGCCGGATCGACTGCACACCCATCACGGTGGGTTCGTCCAGGACGTACTGGCCCACCCGCTCGTCGTCGGTGATCTCGCGACAGACCTGTGCGAGCACCTCGTTGGCCTTGTCCATGTCGGCGTTGTTGGGCACCGGGACGTCGATGATCGCACGCGCCCAGTCCTGCGACTGGTTGATCGCGGTGACGATCTGGCCGTTGGGGACGATCACCGCCTCGCCGTCGAGGGTCCGCAGGCGGGTGATGCGCAGGGTGACGTCCTCGACGGTTCCCGCGGTGACGCCCGTCGCAGTGGTGAGCTCCACGATGTCGCCGTAGCCGTATTGACGCTCGGCCAGGACGAAGAACCCGGCCAGGAAGTCCTGGACGATCTTCTGGGCACCGAAGCCCAGCGCCGCACCGAGCACGGTGGCCGGGGCGACGAGTGCGACCAGGTTGACGCCGAAGCGCAGGAGGATCTGGATTCCGAACAGGATGTACAGCACGCCCACGGCGACGTACGAGATCACCTGGATCAGCGAGTGGAGGTGCTTGGACTCCTCCGACCAGAAATCCTCGTCGGTGTGTTTGGCGTCGATCCGACCGGTCCACATCCGCGCGATCTTGGCGATCACCCGCGTCATCAGGGCGGCGCCCAGCACGAGGAGGACGACCTCGAGGCCGTTGTTGCTGAGCCAGTTCAGGATGGGATTGAAGTCAGTCTGGAACCTCACTCCGCGTCGGCCCCCTCCCGCATCCGCCACCGGATGCCCGCCTCGATGAACCCGTCCAGGTCGCCGTCCAGGACCGCCGACGGGTTGTTGACCTCGAACTCCGTCCGCAGGTCCTTGACCATCTGGTACGGGTGCAGGACGTACGACCGCATCTGGTTACCCCAGGAGGCGTTGCCGCCCGAACCGAGCGCGTCCATGGCGGCCCGCTCCTCCTGTTGCTTGCGTGCGAGCAGCTTGGCCTGCAGGACCTTCATGGCCGCGACCTTGTTCTGCAACTGCGACTTCTCGTTCTGACACGTCACCACGATCCCGGTGGGGACGTGGGTGAGGCGGACCGCCGAGTCGGTCGTGTTGACGGACTGCCCGCCGGGGCCGGACGAGCGGTAGACGTCGACGCGCACCTCGTTCTCGTTGACCTCGATCGAGTCGGTCGTCTCCACCACCGGCAGCACCTCGACCTCGGCGAACGAGGTCTGCCGCCTGCCCTGGTTGTCGAACGGGCTGATGCGGACGAGTCGGTGGGTCCCCTGCTCGACGGAGAGTGTGCCGTACATGTACGGGTCATGGACGACGAAGGTCGCCGACTTGATGCCCGCCTCCTCCGCGTACGAGGTGTCGTACACCTCGACCTTGTGGCCGGCCTTCTCCGCCCACCGCACATACATGCGCATGAGCATCTCGGCGAAGTCCGCGGCGTCGACACCGCCGGCACCGGCACGGATGTTGACCACGGCCTCACGCTGGTCGTACTCGCCGCTGAGCATCGTCTTGACCTCGATGGCCTCGACGTCCTCACGCAGCTGGAGGCGCTCGGCGTCCGCGTCCTCGACGGCTCCGTCCCCCTCCTCCTCCGCCAGCTCGTACATCAGCGGGAGGTCCTCGATGCGTTGGCGCAGCTCGCGACACCTGCGCAGGTCGGCCTGGATGTAGGAGAGCTCGCTGGTGACCTTCTGCGCCCGGTCCTGGTCGTTCCACAGGTCGGGGTCGGCGGCCATCTGCTCCAGCTCGTCGACACGGCGGGCGAGCTCCTCGATGTCGAGGACCTTCTCGACCGTGGTCATGGTGGCGTCGAGGGCTGCGATGTCGGCGGAAACGTCGGGGTGCACGGGATCCAACTCTACGCGGCCGGGCGTCCGCCCCGCGTTTCCCCACCCGCCACCCTCCCGCGGTCCGGCGCACACCCCGTCGTCGACTCACGGGGGTAGCGTCGCGGGCGACGGACCCGCTACCGCCCGAGGTCAGCGGGCCACTGCGGCCCAGCGGAGGAAACCGATGTCCCCTGAGACCCGCCACCTGCGCCCTCCGTCCGACGAGGCCGTCGCGCCGATGACCGACGCGGACCTGGCCGCCAGACTCGTCGTCGACGCCGGGTCCCTGGCTCGACGTCTGCGCGAGGACGGCCTGGACGTCCGCCACAAGACCTCGGTCTCCGACGTGGTCACCGAGGCCGACCGGGCCGCCGAGCGCCAGATCACCGCCCTCCTGTCCCGCCACCGCCCTGACGACGGGGTCCTCGGCGAGGAGGGCACCCTGGTCCCCGGTCGTCACGAACGCAGGTGGGTCGTCGACCCGGTCGACGGGACCTACAACTTCGTCAGCGGCTCGGACTACTGGTGTTCGGCCGTGGCCGTCACCGGGCCGGACGACTACCTGCTCGGGGCCGTCCACCGGCCCGTCACCGGGGACACCTTCGTCGGGGGTTCGGACGTACCCACCCGTCGGAACGGCGTCCCCGTGACCCGACTCACCCCCGGCGACCTCGCCGCCGGCAGTCTGGCCACCTATCTCCACCCGCCGTTCTTCGCCGACCCCGACCTCGCCGACCCCTTCCACCGGGTCAGCCGAGGTGCGGCGACGATCCGGATGCTCGGATCGGGCTCCGTCGACCTGGCGTCGGTCGCCTGCGGCGTCCACTCGGTGTGGTGTCAGCACTCGTGCCCGGAGTGGGACTGGCTCCCCGGACGGGCCCTGGTCGAGGGCGCGGGTGGGCTCTGCGCGACCGTCGAGGTGAACGGCTACGACTGGTTCGTGGCGGGCCGTCCGGGGGCCGTCGAGCAGGCCGTGGCGCTCCTCCGGGGCTGAGCCCGAGGCTCTCACCAGGGGCTGGGACGACTTGAGGGCAAAGTCTGGCGTTCGGAACTTACTCCGAAGTAAGATGTCCCCGACAGCACCGTCCACCGTCCGTCACGAGAACAGCTGGTGATGATGAGCAAGAACCCCACGTCCCCGTCCACGACCGGACGCGCGGAGGCCTCCACCCCGGGTAAGAACCCCACGAGGATCGACGCGATCGGAGCCGCGATGCGCGCGCTCACGACGATCACCGGGTCGGAGTTCGCCGAGCGCTTCAATCTGCGCCAGAAGGTCGACCGGGTCACCTACGAGGCCACCAAGACCGGCTTCAAGACCCTCGGCGCCGCCACCAAGTCGTTCAAGAAGGTCTCCGGATCCGGCGCGCCCAAGCGTCTGCCCGACGCCGACTCCGAGGCGAGGCCCGACCTGTTCGACCTCACCCTGGACGACGACCAGCAGATGATCGTCGAGACAGTCCGGGACTTCGCCGCCGAGGTCGTCCGACCGGCCGCTCACGACGCGGACCACGCCGCCGAGGCCCCCGCGTCGCTGCTGACCCGGTCCGCCGAGATCGGCGCCACCATGCTCAACGTGCCCGAGGAGTTCGAGGGCATCGCCTCCGAGCGCGGCGTGGTGACCAACTCGCTGGTCGCCGAGGCGTTGGCCTACGGCGACATGGGTCTGGCCCTGCCGATCCTGGCGCCCTCCGGCGTCGCGACCACCCTGACCCAGTTCGGGTCGGACGCCCAGCAGAAGTCCTATCTGCCGGCCTTCGCCTCCGAGCAGGTCCCGGCGGCCGCCGTCGTGGTGGCCGAGCCCCGTCCGCTCTTCGATCCGTTCGAGCTCAAGACCACCGCCACCCGCGGGCCGGGTGGGTTCACGCTCAACGGCGTCAAGTCGATGGTGCCCACCGCCGGGAGCGCCGAGCTCTTCGTCGTCGCCGCCTCTCTCGACGGGTTCCCGACCCTCTTCGTGGTCGAGTCCGACACCGACGGACTCGTGGTGGAGGCGGACCCGTCCATGGGCCTGCGCGCCGCGGGTCTGGGGCGGATCGTCCTCACCGACGTCTCCCTCCCGGCCGACGCGGTCCTCGGTGGCCCCGACGCCTCCCCGGAGGAGCGGGCCGGGACCTATGCCGACGTGATCCGTCTGTCGCGACTGGGCTGGGCCTCGCTCGCGGTGGGCACCTCGCACGCGGTCCTCGACTACGTGACCCCGTACGTCAAGGAGCGCCAGGCCTTCGGCGAACCCGTCGCGCACCGCCAGGCGGTCGCCTTCGCCGTCGCCGACATGGCCACCGAGCTCGACGGCATGCGCCTGGTGACCTGGCGCGGCGCGTCGCGCGCCGAACAGGGTCTGCCCTTCGCACGCGAAGCGGCCCTCGCCCGCAAGATCGCCGCGGACAAGGGAATGAGGATCGGCCTCGACGGCGTCCAGCTGCTCGGTGGACACGGCTTCACCAAGGAGCACCCCGTCGAGCGCTGGTACCGCGACCTGCGCGCCGTGGGTGTGGCCGAGGGCGTGGTGGTCCTGTGAGCACCGCCCACCTCGCCTCCCGCCCCACCAGCACGAAGGACCACTGACGATGATCAATCTCGAACTCCCCAAGCGGCTCGAGGCGGGCGCCAACCAGGCCCGCCAGGTCGCCACGCAGATCTTCCGTCCCGTCTCCCGCAAGTACGACCTCGCGGAGCACGAGTACCCCGTCGAGCTCGACACGCTCAAGGCCATGATGGAGGCCATGGAGGACGCCGGTCAGGCCGCCTCCGGTGCCACCATGGGCTCGGGCGGCGCACCGCGTCGCGAAGGCGTCTCCAACGGCGGCAACATGAAGTCGCTGCTCAACATCATCGAGACGTGCTGGGGCGACGTGGGCCTCACCCTCTCGATCCCCCGCCAGGGTCTGGGCAACTCCGCGATCGCCGCAGTGGCCAGCGAGGAGCAGATGGAGAAGTTCGGGCGGGTGTGGGCCTCCATGGCCATCACCGAGCCCGAGTTCGGGTCCGACTCGGCCGCCGTGTCGACCACCGCCCGCCTCGAGGGCGACGAGTACGTGATCAACGGCACCAAGATCTACGTGACCTCCGGCGCCCGCGCCGACCACATCGTGGTCTGGGCGACGCTGGACAAGACCAAGGGCCGCGCGGCCATCAAATCGTTCGTGGTCCCCCGCGAGCACCCCGGTGTCTCCGTGGACCGGCTCGAGCACAAGCTCGGCATCCGCGCCTCGGATACCGCGCAGATCACCTTCGACAACTGCCGGATCCCCAAGGAGAACCTCCTGGGCGACCCGGAGGTCCGCGTGGACAAGGGCTTCGCCGGCGCCATGCAGACCTTCGACAACACCCGGCCGCTGGTGGCCGGCATGGCCGTCGGTGTCGCCCGCGCCGCGCTGGAGGAGATCCGCACCCTGCTCGAGGAGGCCGGACTCGAGATCGACTACGACCGGCCCGCCACCAGCCAGCCGGCCGCGGTGGCCAAGTACCTCGAGCTCGAGGCGGACTGGGAGTCCGCGTACCTGCTCACGCTCCGCGCCGCGTGGATGGCCGACAACAAGATGCCCAACACCAAGGAGGCGTCGATGTGCAAGGCCAAGGCCGGGCGCACCGGCTCCGCCGTCACCCTGGGCGCGGTCGAGCTGGCCGGCAGCTACGGCTACTCCGAGCGCAGCTTCCTGGAGAAGTGGTCGCGCGACTCCAAGATCCTCGACATCTTCGAGGGCACCCAGCAGATCCAGCAGCTGGTGATCGCGCGGCGCATCCTCGACCTGTCGAGCGCCGAACTGAAGTGAGCCGCGGCCGTATGCGCGGTTGAGAACGACGGACGCCTCCGTGGATCATTGATCCGCGGAGGCGTTCCTCGTTCGCGGGGCTCGCCCGTCCCGCACCCGTCCCACCCGAGCCGGTGCCCCGAGAGGAGCAGTTCCGATGGCGGCTGACGACGTTCCCCTGTTCCGGGCCCCGATGCGGTCGAGGGACGACGCCGTGGCGGACGGGGTGGGTGTCGAGCGGGGCCTGCGCGTCGGGCTCTGCGGCATGGGCGGCCGCCTGGCGGGGCCGCCACCCTCATCGCTCGCAGAGGCGGTCGACGCCGCCGCGGCGCAGCACGACGACAGGCTGGCCCGCCGCCTCGAACGGTTCGCCCGGGTGCCCGACGGTGCATATGTGTGGACCCGGGACGTCGACGGCAACTACTGGCTCGGGCGTCTCGGGGGGCCGTGGCGCTACGACGACTCGGACGAGGCGCACGAGGTGGACCTGGTCCACGTCCGGGACTGCCGGTGGCGATCGGAGCCGACAGACCGGTCGATCGTCCCCGCCGCCGTGCGGGCCACGTTCGCCCGGGGTGGCCGCAACTGGCAGCGCATCCGGTCGGAGGCGGGTGCGGCCGAGACCGAAGAGCTGTGGAGGCGATGAGGGGCGTCGAACTACGTGCTACCCGGTCAGAGCCGGATCCACGAACTGCTCGTCCGCCTCGGCCCACACGTCCTCGCGTCCGATACCGTCGGGGTCGAGCCGATCGACCGTCTCGGGTAGGTACACCATCCGCACCATCTCCTGACCGTTCTGTTCCTCCGGCTGGTCCCCGGGCGCGGTGAACGCGGTGATCTCCACCGTCCCCGACCAGTCGGACCCCTGAACGGCCCGGAGCACGGCGATCGAATCGCCCTGCGCACTCTCCACGGCGGAGGACGGGGTGGGCCCCTGCCGGATCGGGAAGTCCACGGCCACGAGTCCCGGTTCGAACTCGACGCCGGCGTCCTCCACCTCCGCCGTGATGGCGTCGGCGAGCGCCGTCTGGGGGTCCTCCGCAGCGGGCTGCGCGGACTCCTCGGCGTTACCCGTGAACAAGAACACCAGGACGCCGACGACGACCACCACGACGACCAGCGCGAGGATCATGAACACTCCGCGGCTCGCCCGGTCGCGTCGCTCGGGGGGAACAGGGGTGTCGGTGTGGGTCATTGGGGCACCTCTCGTCCGGGGTGACCCCAGTCGTACCAGGCGGGCCGGTGATCCACACCGGTTTCGGGCGGCCGGTCCGGCCGCCGGTCAGGCCATCCGGAAGCCGCGTCCGGGCCAGTTCCGGTCGGTGGCGTCGGCCACGATCGCGTCGAACGAGTACGCCAGCGCCGGGAGGAACACGGGTGACTGCACGGGGTGGAGGCAGGACGGCAGGAGAGCGCCGATGCTTCCGACCGATCCCGCGGCCGGCGGCATGTGTCCGCCGGACAGCAACCCCACGAGGCGGCCGTCGCGGGTCACGGGCCCGCCGGAGTCCCCGTAGCCAGCACACGCATGGCTCCAGAACTCGTTGCCGTCGCGCTGCCACGTGATGCCGCAGGTATGCCCGGTGGACATCCCGTCCTTGCAGACCACGTCGCCGAATTCCGGGGCGGGACCGCGTCCGGTGACCCCGGGTTGGCGCACGGGCACAACGACGCCCGGGTTGAGGCGGATCACCGAGTAGTCGAGGATCTCGTTGCGCGTCGCGACGGTGCCGATGACACCGGCTCCCGGGTCGCCCCGGAGGATGACCGGGGCGTTGATCCGATCGCTGCAGTGGGCGGCGGTGAAGGCGACGGGCGTGCCGGCGGCGTCGTAACCCGCCGCGGTGAGGGTGCACCCGGCAACGCCGTTGACCAGCACGGGGGTGCCCCCGGAGACCGGGATCGCGGCCTGGGCCGCGGCGGGGGCCGCGAGGGCGGTCGCACCGGCCATCACGGCGGTCACTGCGAGCCTGGCCAGACCGGTGAACCTCATGAGCGTGTCCTTCCCACCCCGGCAGACTGCCCGGGTATACGCGCTCACAGCCTAACGGGCGCGGGCTCCGACTGCACGACGGGCGCGGGCCGCCCCTCGCGGCGGCCCGGCGGTCTGACGTGCCCGGTCGACCTGAGCTCCCCTCGACCTCAGTGCCCCTCGACCGTGATCCTGATCGAGGGGCACTCGCCCGGGTCGCCACCGATATGCGCCCAGATGGCCTCGACCACGGGCCGGAGGAACAACTCCCCCACCTGGTCGACGAGCGTCCGGACCACCTGTACTTTGTCCGAGGTCCGCGTGGAGGCGAGACCCCCGCGCCGCAGCCCCTCGACCTCCCTGGTGGTGAGGTCGACGATCGCCTCCAGCAGCGGGGCCCCGCGGCCGTCGGGCTCCAGCAGGGCCCGGTTGAGGTAGCTCACGAGCTGCGGGTTCTGCCGGAGCATCTCGCGGACGGCGACGTTCCGGGCCTCCACCACCTCCGCGGCCGTCCCGGTGTGCTCCACCGTCGACAACGCCCCGACCACCCGCTCCACCACGAGATCGTCCACGGCGCGGCGCAGGCCGTCCTTGGTGCCGAAGTGGTGCTGGATCAGTCCGATCGTCACCCCGACCTCGGCGGCCACCCGGCGCATCGAGACCCTGTCCTCGCCGTACTCGGCGTACAGGGCCAGTGCGGCGTAGCGGATCCGCGCCCGCGCCGTGAGGTCCCCGTCCGCGGCCACGCCCCGGTCGGCAGTGGTTCCGGCCATGCGCCCCACCCCTTCCCCGCCCTCGAACGGCGTCTGCGTTCGGTCGATGCCTGAGACGATACCGCGACAATACGATTGCATAGCAAAGCATGCACTCGTATTGTGGTGGTCGAGCGGGGCCGCCCGGGCCCACGCGACCGACCCCTGGAGACTCCCCGTGTTCGAGACCGCCCCCTACCGCTCCCCGTGGATGACCGACGACCTGGACGCCCTCCGCGCCCACACGCGTGCGTTCCTGGACAAGGAGACCGCGCCGAACCTCGAGCGGTGGGCCGCCGAGGGCGCCGTGGACCGCGGGTTCTGGAACAAGGCCGGCGATGCGGGCCTGCTGTGCATCTCCATCCCCGAGGAGTACGGCGGCGGCGGGGGCACGTTCGCGCACGAGACGGTCATCGCCGAGGAGCAGACCCGCGCGCTCGACGACGGCTGGGGCAACTCGGTCCACAGCACGATCGTGGCCCACTACCTGCTCCAGTACGGAACGGAGGAGCAGAAGACCCGCTTCCTGCCCAAGCTCGCCACCGGCGAGATGGTGGGGGCGATCGCCATGACCGAGCCCGGAGCGGGGTCCGACCTCCAGGCGCTGCGCACCACGGCGGTCCGGGACGGCGACGACCTGGTGGTCAACGGCGCCAAGACGTTCATCTCGAACGGCATGCACTGCGACCTGCTGATCATCGTGGCCCGCACCGGCGGCGAGGGCGCCCAGGGGTTGTCCCTGCTCCTCGCCGAGACCACCGACCTGCCGGGTTTCGACCGCGGTCGCAAGCTCGACAAGATCGGTCTGAAGTACCAGGACACGATGGAGCTGTTCTTCGACGACATGCGGATCCCCGCCGCCAACATCCTCGGCGGCGAGGAGGGTGAGGGCCAGGGCTTCATCCAGCTCATGCAGCAGTTGCCCCAGGAGCGGCTCATCATCGCCGTCACCGCCGTGGCGGCGGCCGAGACCGCGGTCCGGCTCGCGATCGACTACGCCAAGGAGCGCGAGGCGTTCGGCAAGCCCATCCTGAAGTTCCAGAACCTCCGCTTCGAGCTGGCCGAGTGCAAGACCGAGGCCCTGGCCGCGCGCACCCTCCTGGACCACTGCATCACCCTGCACCTGGAGGGCAAGCTGGACCCGGCCACGGCGTCCATGGCCAAGTACTTCTGCACCGACAAGCAGTGCGAGATCATCGACCGCTGCCTGCAGGTCTTCGGCGGCTACGGCTTCATGACCGAGTACCCGATCGCGCGGATGTACGCCTCCGCCCGCGTGCAGAAGATCTACGGCGGGACCAACGAGATCATGAAAGAACTGATCTCCCGGACGCTCTGATCACGGCTCTTCAGATTTCGGTCGTGATCGCACGGACGGCGTCACGGCCCGCCCGGTTGGCCCCCACGGTCGACTGGGACGGGCCGTAGCCGATCAGGAACAGCCGCGGCTCGTCGAGCGCCCGTCCGTCGACCACACGGATCCCCCCGGCCGGGGTGCGCAGACCGAGCGGCGCCAGGTGGGAGACGGCGGGCCGGAACCCGGTGGCCCACAGGATCGCGTCGGCGGGTTCGAGCGTCCCGTCCGGCATCCGCACCCCGTCGGGCTCGATCCGGGTGAACATCGGGTGTCGGACGAGCGCCCCGCGGGCCTCCGCGCGATCGATCCACGGGGTGCGGTACATGCCGGTCACCCGGATCACGCTCTCCGGCGCCAGCCCCATGGCCGTGCGCTCGGCGACCGCGGAGATGGCGGCCGAGAAGTTCTCCGGGGGCGGTCCCGTGGCCCACTCGATCTCCCGTCGGGTCACCCAGAAGGTGTCGGCCACGCGCGAGATCTCCTCGAGCAGCTGGGTCGCCGAGATCCCCGAGCCCACGACCACCACGCGCTGCCCGGCGAACTCCTCGGCCCGGACGTAGTCGTGGACGTGGACGTGGCGCCCGCGGAAGCTCTCGCGGCCGGGGTAGTGCGGCCAGAAGGGTCGCGTCCACGTCCCCGTGGCGTTGATGACGTACCGCGCGTGCCACACCTCGTCGTCGTCACCGGCCCCGTCGGACCGGGTGGTGACGACGACGAGGCGGCCGTCTCCCGTGCCGTCCCGCCGGTCCGGGGTGCGGCGCACCTGCCGTACCCACACCGGTCGCCTGACCCCCAGCGAGAACCGCTCCTCGTAGTCGGCGAAGTAGGCGGGCAACACCTCCCGGCTGGGCAGTGCGGGATCCACCTCGGGCACCGGGACGCCCGGGAGCCCGAAGATCCCGTTGACGGTGCTCATGGTGAGCGACTCCCACCGGTGCCGCCACGCCCCGCCGGGGCCGTCCTCGCCGTCGAGCATGACGTAGGTCCGATCGCCGGCGGTGGACCGGTCGGCGGGGACGAAGCCCCGGCGCTGCAGGTGGTACCCGGCGGACAGTCCGGCCTGCCCCGCACCGATCACCACCACGTCGACCGATCGCGAGTCGGTTCGCCACCGGACGGACAACGGCACCCTCCAGTTCATTCGGGTCCCGTGACTCGGAACGGCGACGGATTACTTATCGACCGCCATCTCTACCAGTTGCGACCACGCATGCTTGTCACGTGCCAGTGGCCCTTGTGGTTCTCAAAACAAGGATGGATTGATCGAGCCTGCTGCCCCTTCTCACGGAGCTTCTCAACGGCTCGATACGCCTGCCAACGATTAGGGTATGGAATCTTGGTGCACATGACGCCTCCATCAGGGGATGACTGACTGGAGTGACGCCTCGCTCATATCGAACGGCACGGTGGCGGTATGCGTTGATACGCCCGACTCACCCGCATTCCAAGGTCCACGGAGCCGGAGGGACGCCCCGACTCTAACCCGGTCCCGCGCGCGGCCGGGGCGGTTCAGGGCCGCGAACTGATCACGCCCCGTCGGGGAGCGCGGTGAAGTCCGCGGGCCGTCCCTCGGCGAACGCGGCCAGGGCCTCGGAGTTCGCGGGCCCGCCCATGAGTTCGGCGAAGCACTGGTTCTCGCGTTCACGCGCCTCGGCGATCTGGCGGGCCAGCGGCTCGACCATCGTCCGCTTGACCGCCCGCAGACTCGAGATCGGCAGCCTCGCCAGGCGCGTGGCGTGCTCGGTGGCCACCGTGAGTAGCTCCTCTGCAGGACACAGACGCCACACCAGGCCCATCTCGTGGGCCTCGGCGGCGCTGATCCACTCGGAGGACAGCAACACCCAGGCGGCGTTCTGACGACCCACGAGCCGAGGGAGCAGGTAGCTCGAGGCGGCCTCCGGCGCCACCCCGAGGCTGGTGAAGGGGCACTTGAGGCGGGCGTCGTCGGCCATGAAGGCAAGATCGGCGAACCCGATCACGGTCGTGCCGATCCCGAGGCCGAGCCCGTTGATCGCCAGGACCAGGGGCTTGTCGAACGCGGCCAGGGCGTCGATCAGGCCGATGAACCCGTGCTCACCGGGGACGAAGTCGGGATTGGTGACCCGCTCGGCCATCTCGACCAGGTCGGTCCCGGCACTGAACGCCCGGCCCTGCCCGGTGAGCAGCACCACCGCCACCGTCGGATCGGCCGACGCCTCGTGCAGCGCGACGGTGAGCGCGTCGTACAGCCCCTCGTCGAACGCGTTGAGCGCCTCCGGTCGCGCGAGCGTCAGTGTGCGGACCCGGTCGGCGTCCCGCACCTGTAGCGGCGATGTCCCCTCCCCGGCCACGGCGAGATCAGGCGCCGGCCGCGGGCGCGTCGAGGTAGACGGACTTGACCTCGGTGTACTGCGCCAGGCCCTCGGGGCCGAACTCGCGGCCGACCCCCGATGCCTTGAAACCGCCGAACGGGGCCGAGAAGTCCATCGTGTACGTGTTGACCCCGTAGGTCCCGGTGCGGACCCGGCGGGCCACGCCCAGCCCCGCCTCCCGGTCCGCCGTCCACACCGTGCCCGCCAGTCCGTACTCCGAGTCGTTGGCGATGCGGACGGCGTCGTCGACGTCGTCGTACGCGATCACCGACAGGACCGGCCCGAAGATCTCCTCCTGGGCGATCCGCATGGAGTTGTCGACCCCGGCGAACACGGTCGGCTGGACGTACCAGCCGGTGTCCAGACCGTCCGGGCGGCCGGTCCCGCCGGTGAGGAGCTGGGCGCCTTCCTGCTGCCCGAGCTCGATGTAGGAGGACACGCGCTCCTGCTGCCTCTGCGCCACCATCGGCCCGATCTCCGTGGCGGGATCCAGCGGGTCACCGACGACCATCGACCCGATCCCCTCGGCCAGTGCCCGGGCGACCTCGTCGTGCCGCTCCCGGCTCACCAGGATCCGGGTCTGCGCCACGCACGCCTGCCCCGAGTTCATGACGCCCAGGAATTTGATCCCCTCGACCACACTCGCCAGGTCGGCGTCGTCCAGCACGATCGCCGCGGACTTGCCCCCGAGCTCCAGCGAACACCGCTTGAGCTGCTCGCCGCAGATCGCCCCGATCTTCCGGCCCGCCGCGGTGGACCCGGTGAAGGCCACCTTGTCGACCCCGGGGTGACGCACCAGGTGCTCCCCCACCTCGCGGCCGCCGGCCACGATGCTCACCACGCCCGCCGGCACCCCGGCCTCGATCAGCAGCTCACCCAGCAGGTAGGTGTCGAGCGGGGTCTCGGGGGCCGGCTTGATCACGATCGTGCAGCCGGTGAGCAGCGCCGGGATCAGCTTGGACAGCACGGTGAACTGGGGGACGTTCCACGGCGGGATCGCCGCGACCACGCCCACCGGCTCGTGGCGGACCAGCACCTCCCCGCCGAGCACGCCCGGCCGGGTCTCCTCCCACGGGAACTCGCGGGCGATGTTGACGAACGCCTCGATCTGCATCCACGGGGCGGGGGCCTGGGCCAGCTTGCTGAACGAGATCGGTGACCCCATCTCGGTGGAGATCAGGGTCGCCATGTCGTCCAGCCGTGCGGCGTAGAGGGCCGAGAGACGGGCGACCACCTCGATCCGCTCCTGGGGACTCATCCGCGGCCACGGACCCGAGTCGAACGCCTCCCGCGCCGCGGCCACGGCGGCGTCCATGTCGGCGACCGAGCCCTCCGGGACGCGGGCGACCATCTCCTCGGTGTGGGGACTGATCACCTCGATGACGCTGTCCGTCGCGGGAGAGCGCCACTCGGTGCCGATCAGAAAGGCGTCGCGGTCGAGGGAGGTGGTCATGGGCGGTCTCCTGGGTGTCACTGGATGGGATCCTGTCGCAACGGACGCGCGAACAGACACCTGTCTACTGTAGGACCCCCGATGCGCTCGGGATGCGTTTTCGAGAACGCGTTCCAGGTTGGTGTGCCGGCCCCCGGGGGATCGTGGGGTCCCCGGCGTCGGAGTCCCTCGGGCTCCCCGGCGTCGAGTCGCTCGGTCTCACCCCTCGGCATCGCCCCTCAGCAGCGCCCCTCAGCGGTCGAGCTGGAGCCTCCGCCATGTCGCGACCGTGAGCGCGGTGGAGACCAGCGGGATCACCCCGACCAGGGCGAGCTGCAGCGGCGACACCCCGCTGCCGCCGCTCATCGCCCACAGCGTCGGGGCGGCGAACGGCATCCATCGCCGGCGCCGACGAGGACGCCGACCTGCGCCACGATGACGATCGCTATCGTCGCCGCGACCCCCGCGAGCGTCGATCGCGTCACGGTCGTGACCCAGGCGACGGGAGTGACGATCGCACTCGTCAACACCCCGAGCGCGGTCTGACGCGCGAGGCCGGCCCAGACCTCGGACGTCGGCGCTCCGAGCCCCCCGACCAGTCCGACGACAACGAGCGCGCCGGCCAGGGCGAGCGCCGTCCCCACGCTCCACAGCGCGAACACGGCGATCTTGGCCGCAGCGATGGACCCCCGCCCGACAGGCAGGGCGAACAACGCGCTCACCGTCGCATCGGAGAACTCGCGCCCGAAGATCCAGGCCAGCACGATGCCGTAGCCGAGGAGGCCCCCGGCGCCGGTGATCTGCGCCGCCGAGAAGAGCAGACCGGCCCAGTCGGCGGTGGCGCCGGGGCCGAGCTTCGCCACGAGGTCGGGCTGCCCGGAGGTCACCGCGAGCAGCATCGCACCCGACAGCACGGCGATCCCCCCGACGATCGCGGTCGTGGCGACGATCCCCACCAGCGAGGACCGCAGCTTGACCGCCTCGGTCGACAGGGCCGGACTCACCGCGGGCCCCCGCCCTCGGACGTGGCGTCCTGCGCGGACTCGTCGTCGAGTCGGACGGCCTCGAAGAAGGCCCTCTCTAGCTCCGACCCTCCGGGCGGGAGCTCCCCGATGACGCGCCCGCCGTTCATCACGACGATGCGGTCGGCGATGCGGGCGACCTCGTCGAGGTGATGACTGCTCACGAGGACGCCGGCCCCCGCGCCCGCGAGTCCGACGAGGTGTTCCCGGAGGAGGATGACGCCCCGGGGGTCGAGTGCGTTGCCCGGTTCATCGAGCACCACGACGGACGGGGAGTGCTGCAGGGCCGCGGCGAGCCCGACCCGCTGCCGGTTACCGAGCGACAGCACCCGCAGGCGACGGTCGGCGTACGGCTCCAGGGCGAACGTGCGCATCGCTGAGTCGACGATCGCGCCGGGGTCACCCACACCCCGTAGCCTCGCGCTCGACACCAGGTTCTGGCCCACGGTCAACTCCGGGTATCCGGGCGCTCCGTCGACGAACTGGCCGACCCTGGCCCACTCCGCGGCGGGAGGCGAGTCGCCGGCCAGCACTCGACCGCGCAGCAGTACCCGGCCCGCATCCGCACGCAGCATCCCGAGCAGGACACGCAACAGAGTCGTCTTGCCCGCTCCGTTCAGACCGACGAGCGCGACGATCTCCCCCTCCCCCACGGTGAGGTCGACGTCATGGATCCCCGCGCCGTCGCGGAAGCACCGGGTCACCCGCTCAGCGCGGATCGCTGGCTCAGTCATCGCGGCCCTCCAGGACCCGGAACACGTGCTCCAGGGCGCTGTCGAGGTCCGGGTCGGTGCCGACCGCCCACTCGAGGAGCGACGCGTTGAGGGCGGCCACGACGGCGGCCGCGGCGATGCGGGCGGCGGGCGGGGTCACGGCTCG
>NZ_JAALEC010000097.1:0-4049 GCF_014145205.1 Dietzia sp. DQ11-44 | reverse complement strand
TCCCCCGCCGTGTCGGCCGCGGGCGGTGTCCGCGCGGTAGAAGCGGTCGAAGAGGTGATCCAGGTGGTGCGCGGCCACGCCCTCGCCGGTGTCGGTGACAGTGACGGACACCCGCCTCCGAGCCACCGTGTCGGTGCCGGACGTCCTGGTGCCGGTGTCCGCGGGGAGCAGGCTGGTGCTGACGGTGACGGAGCCACCGGCAGGGGTGTGCCGTAATGCGCTGTCCAGCAGGTTCCCCAGTACCTGGCCCATGCGGTCGATGTCCACGGTGGCCTCGGCGTCGACGAGGTCGCGGGCGGTGAGCTCCACCTACTTGTCCGCGAACCGCTCACGGGCGGCGTCGAGGGCGCTCCCCACCAACCCGGCGATGGTGGTGGGGACCGGATGGAGGCGGGTCAGGTGCTCCTCGACGGCCGAGACGGCCACGATGTCCGACGCCAGGCGTTCGAGTCGGCGGGTGGCCGTCCACAGCACCTCCCTGGTGTCGTCGTCGTAGTCCCGCACACCGTCGTCGACGGCCTCGAGGTAGGAGTCGATCGTGGCCAGCGGGGTGCGCATCTCGTGACCGAGGTCGGCGAGCATCCGGCGTCGCGTGGTGTCGGTGGCGTCGAGTCTCCGGGCGAGTTCGTTGACGCTCGTCGCCAGGTCGTCGAACTCCCGCCCCAGCTCGGGACTCGCGACGCGCGTGTCGTAGCGCCCGCCGGCGATCTCGGCGGTCGAGGCGGTCACCACCGCGACCGAACGCTGGACCCTGCGGGTGAGGTACCAGCTCGCCAGCAACGCCAGGAGCACCGCGACGCCCACCGCCAGCCCCCAGGCCAGGACGATCGAATCCGTGAACGCCTCCTCGACGTGGGCGGCCTCCGCGGAGTCGTGCTCGATCCCGGCCTGTCCGAGGTGGTCGTGGAAGATCTCGGGCGCCAGCACCGAGGCGACGAGCCAGGCGCTCCCCGCGCAGCCCACCACCACCCCGGCCATGACCACCAACAGACGCGTCCCGAAACTCGCCCCTGCGAGCCGGCCGCGCCGCACCTCGCCGACAGCGCCGCCGCTCACCGCCCGGCCCCCATCCGGTAGCCCACTCCGCGGACGGTGCGGACGTAGCGACCCCGCGCGGCCTCGTCACCGAGCTTGCGGCGCAGGTGCGCGACGTGGACGTCCACCAGGTGGTCGTCGCCCACCCAGTTCGGGCCCCACACCCTCTCGATCAACTGGGACCGGGTGAACACGACACCCGGGTCGCGGGACAGGGCGGCGAGCAGGTCGAACTCAGTGCGGGTCAGGGCGACGGCCCGCCCGTCGACGCTCACCTCGCGACCGGCCACGTCGATGGTCAGATCCCCGATCCTCCGCAGACGCGCGTCCACCGGGCTGCTGCCCGCGGACCCGGCGGCGGCCACGTCGTCGTCGTACCCGGTCACGGGACCCCGCGGTCTGCGCAACATCGCCTGGATCCTGGCCATGAGCTCGCGGGGGCTGAACGGCTTGGTCATGTAGTCGTCCGCGCCGACGGACAGCCCGATCAGTGTGTCGACCTCGTCGGTCCGGGCGGTGAGCATCACCACGTACGCGTCGGAGTGGACCCGGACCCGCCGGCACACCTCGACCCCGTCCAGCCCCGGCAACCCCAGGTCCAGGACGATCACGTCCGGGTCCACCGACCGGGCGAGCGTGACCGCCTCGGCACCGTCGCCGGTGACGGTGACCTCGAATCCGTCGCGACGGAGATACGAGGCGACCAGGTCGGCGAGGGACTGCTCGTCGTCGACGACCATCGCCCGCAACCCCGTGGGCGGGCGCGGCACGGGACCGGGTGCACCGGCCTGTCCGTGGTCGCCAGGGCTGGGGGTCATGGGTCCCATCATCGCGCCCCGCCTGCGGATCCGCCGCCCCCGCGACGGCCTTGACCAAACCTTCACACGACCTCCATCCGAAGCGCCGGACCCGACGGGCAGGATGGTTCCCAGCAGTCCGGGCGCCCGGCCGCTCCGTTCGAAAGGACCTCGACGATGACCAGCAGGATCTTCCTCGCCGCCGCAGCCGTGGCCGTCCTCACGCTCTCCGCCTGTGCCGACGACGGCGACGACACGACGGCCACGACGCCGGCCACGACCACCACCGCCGAGGACGGCGCTCCCGCGACCACCGAGGAGGGCGACGCGTCCGAGCACTCCGCCGCCGACGTGCGGTTCGCGCGGATGATGATCCCGCACCACGAGCAGGCCATCGAGATGAGCGACATCATCCTGGCCAAGGAGGGCGTCCCCGACGACGTCCGCGAGCTGGCCGAGGAGATCAAGGCCGCGCAGGGCCCGGAGATCGAGCAGCTCGACGAGTGGCTCGGGGAGTGGGGCGAGCCCGGCATGGGCCGCGACGATCATGGCGACCACATGGGTGACGCCGGCGAGATGCGCATGATGGACGGGATGCTCTCGCCGGAGGAGATGCAGGAGCTGGCCGACGCCGAGGGCACCGACGCCGCGCGGTTGTTCCTGGAGCAGATGATCGTCCACCACGAGGGCGCGATCGACATGGCCGAGGACCAGGTGTCCGGCGGCACCCACCCGGAGGCGGTCGAGCTGGCCCAGACCATCATCGACACCCAGCAGCGGGAGATCGATCAGATGCGCGAGATGCTCGCCGGCCTGTGACCGTGACGAGTGCTCTGACGACTGTTCCCCGCCCGTCCGCGCGCCGTCGCGCCCTGCTCGCGGCCGTGGTCGCGGGATCGTTGGGGCTGACCGCCTGCACCTCGGCCGGGCCGGAACCGGACTCCACCTCCGACCGGGCCGCGGCCACCCTCGTCGAGCGACACGGCCTCGAGGGGTTGGACGCCCGGCAGGTGATCGAGCGGCTCGACACCATGCCCGTGGCCGAGCGGCCCGACGACCTGTGGGCTTCCGTCGAACCGGACCAGCTGGTCCTGAGCGACCCCACCGGCGACCTCGAGGAGGCGGCGCTGCCGATGCCGGCAGACGAGTTCTACCTCTCCGTGGCCCCGTACCGGACCTTCACGCACGACTGCTTCTTCCACAGCCTCACCACGTGCCTCGGGGAGCTCGGCGGCGAGACCGTGCAGGTGACCGTGACGGACGGGGCGACCGGGCAGACCGTGCTCGACGAGACCCGCACGACCTACGACAACGGCTTCGTGGGCCTGTGGCTCCCGCGCGACCTCACCGGCACCCTGACGATCGCGCACGAGGGCGACTCGACGACCTCGCCCGTCTCCACCGGCGACGACGACCTGACCTGCCTGACCACGATGCAGGTGGCGTAGGCGGCGGCCGATCGCGTCGACCTATCTGACGACTGACCTGCTCAGGCCCGCGCCAATTGACCCGACTCGCCGAGGTGACGTACCCAACAGACGCCGGGAGAGCGGTGGCTCGTAGGGGTAGACCCTGACGACCCGGCCGGGCGCGCTGCAGGGGTCCCCCGATCTTCTCCCGGATTTCCGTTCCGCCCCGGGTGAGCGGCGCGCGGCCGCGGCTAGGGTGACCCCGACGTCAGTCGAGTCGCCTCTCCCGCACCGTGAAATGAGACGCCATGAACGAGCAGTTCCCCTACCGGCCCGACGAGTCCTCGGACGCCGGTCGGGACCGCCTTCCGGCGCCCACGGACCAGTTCGCCCCCATCCAGAGGTTCCCCCCTGAGCAGTTCCCGACGGAACGGTTCCCGACGGAGCAGTTCCCGACCCGCCCGGCCGCCGGGCCCGCCGAACCCCTGGCGCACGAGGGCGATCTGCCCTACGGCAACTCACCCGCCGCGCCGTACCGCCCTGACCAGGACTTCGCCCCCCGGCATCTGGGAGCGCCACCCGCGTTCGACAACGACCCCTTCGTTCCCGGCCCGTACCGGCCGTACCTGCCGCAGCACCTCATGCCGCAGCCCTTCATGCCGCAGCCGTACCCGATGCAGCAGACCGTGTTCGTCGCCAACGGCGGCGGCAGGCGCGTCAACCACGTGCTGCACCTGATCCTGACCATCCTCACCTTCGGCCTGTGGCTCCCGGTGTGGGCGGTGCTCGCGATCGCCAATTCCTAGCG
>NZ_JAALEC010000096.1:0-6257 GCF_014145205.1 Dietzia sp. DQ11-44 | reverse complement strand
GGGCCCCGCGCCCACCACCAGCACCTCGCGCGCGGACAGCCCCACCGTCAGGGGGAGGCCGTCCAACGCGGGTGCCGCCGGCCGCTCGGCCGCGGGGGCGGCGTCAGCGAACGCGATCGTCACAGGTGGATGCCGCACTCGGTCTTGGAGGAACCGGCCCAGCGACCTGAGCGCGGATCCGCTCCGGCTTCGACGCGGTGGGTGCACGGCTCACAGCCTATCGACGGGAAGCCGTCGTCGAGCAGGGGATTGAGGAGGCACCCGTGCTCCTCCGCGTAGGCGTGGACGCGATCCAGGGTCCACGCCACGAGCGGGTTGATCTTGATCATCGAGTGCTTGGCGTCCCACTCCACGATCGCCGCTCCGGCGCGGTGGTCGGTGTCCACCCGGCGCAGACCGGTGATCCACGCCTCGTATCCGGACAGCGCCGCGTCGAGCGGCTCCACCTTGCGCAGGCGGCAGCACAGCTCCGGGTTCGTCTCGAACGGGCGCGGGCCGAGCGCGGCCTCGTGCTCCTCACGGCTCGCGGGGCTGCGCACGTCCACGACGTTCAGGCCCGGTGTGGACGCGAGGGCGTCCCGGACGCCGATGGTCTCCGAGAAGTGGTACCCCGTGTCGAGGAAGAGCACGTCCACTCCCGGGGCGTACTGCGCGGTCATCTCCGGCACCACGGTGTTGGCCATCGAGCAGGCCACGGCGAGGGCGTCGCCGAAGGTCTCGCCCGCCCAGGCCAGGACCTCGGCGGGGTCGACCTCGCCGTGGTGGCCGTAGAGCCCGCGGTCGTCGAATCGACGCGCCGCGTCCTCGGCGATGGCCTTGAGTTCCTCGGTGGTCCGACGCCGGCCGGGGCCGGGGGTCAGGACGGTGCTGCGGGGCAGCAGATCGAGTGCGACTGCGGTCATACCAGAACCTCCTCCTCCACACGGTGGGCCCACTCGGCGAACGTCTCGCCGTCGGCACCGGTCTCCATGTACTTGCGGATCACGCGCTCCACGTAGTCGGGCAGGTCCGCGGACGGCACGCGGAGTCCGCGGACCGTGCGGCCGAGCCCACCCGACTCCTGGTCCTGGGAGGCCAGGCCGCCACCGAGGTGGACCTGGAAGCCCGGGGTGTCGCCGTCGAGCAGCTGGCCCTTGAGGCCGATGTCGGCGGTCTGGATGCGCGCACAGCTGTTGGGGCAGCCGTTGAGGTGGATCGACAACGGCGTGCGCAGGGGCGCGTCGTCGGCGAACCGGTTCTCGAGCTCGCCGATCAGCGCGGTGGCGGTGTCCTTGGTGTCGACAAAGGCGAGCTTGCAGAACTCGATGCCGGTGCACGCCATGGTGGAGCGGCGGAACGAGCTCGGGCGGGCGTGCAGCCCGATGGCGGCCAGTCCCTCGACCAACTCCTCGACCTTCTCCGGCTCGACGTCCAGGACGAGCAGCTTCTGGTGCGGGGTGAAGCGGACCCGGTGGGAGCCCGCGGCCTCGGCGAGGTCGGCGACCTGCGAGAGCTTCTCGCCGCCCACGCGGCCGACGGTGGGGGCGGCGCCGACGTAGAAGCGGCCGTCCTTCTGCTCGTAGACGCCCACGTGGTCGCCCGAACCCACGCCACGCTCGGGAGCGGGTCCGTCCGGGAGCTCGCGGCCCAGGTACTCGTCCTGGAGGACCTGGCGGAACTTCTCGGCACCCCAGTCCTTGATGAGGAACTTGAGCCGGGCGCGGGTGCGCATGCGCCGGTAGCCGTAGTCGCGGAAGATCCCCACCACGCCGGCCCACACCTCGGCGGCCTCCTCCTGGCGGACGAACACGCCGATGCGGGTGGCGAGCTGCGGGTTGGTGGACAAACCGCCACCCACCCAGAGGTCGTAGCCCGGGCCGAGCTCCGGATGCCGGACGCCCACCAGCGAGATGTCGTTGATCTCGTGGACCACGTCGAGGCTCGGGTGCCCGGTGATGGCGGACTTGAACTTGCGCGGCAGGTTGGAGAACTCGGGCGTGCCGATGTACTTGGCCTTGATCTCGGCGATCACCGGGGTCGGGTCCAGGATCTCGGACTCGGCCACGCCGGCGACCGGGCTGCCGAGGATCACGCGCGGGCAGTCACCGCAGGCCTCGACCGTGTCGATCCCGACGTCCTCGAGCCGCTGCCAGACCTCGGGCACGTCCTCGATGGCGATCCAGTGGTACTGGATGTTCTGCCGGTCGGAGATGTCCGCGGTGCCGCGGGCGAAGTCGGTCGAGATGCCCGCCAGTACCCGCAGCTGGTCGGTGGTCACCGCGCCGCCGTCGGTCCGGACCCGCATCATGAAGTACTCGTCCTGCAGCTCGTCGGCCTCGAGCTTGGAGGTCCGCGAGCCGTCCAGCCCCTGCTTGCGCTGGGTGTACAGGCCCCACCAGCGCATCCGTCCCGACAGGTCGTCGGACGGGATGGAGGCGAACCCCTCCTTGGAGTAGGTGTCGAGGATCCTCTGGCGCACGTTGAGCGCGTCGTCGGTGAGCTTGAACTCCTCGTTGTGGTTGAGCGTGAGCTTGCCGTCGATCTTCCACTGGCCCTGCGGCTTGGGGGCGCGGGCGGGACGAGCGGGGCGGGCGGCGGCGTCTGTACCGGTCATGTCCGCGAGGGTAGCGGTCGACAGACCGGTCTGTCTAATGTCGCACGGCGGACTCCGCCCCCGCACTCGCCCCACCCGTCGGCGGCGCAGGCCCCACCCACGCGATCAGCCGCCCCCCACGACGGGAGGCGGCTGGGAATCAGATCGCCGTACGGCCCGTCAGACCGGCGGCATGATGGTCGACCCCAGATCTTCGGCGACACCGAACACGGTCTCCCACAGCAAGGCGAGAACCAACGTCGGCAGAGCGGTGGCTACATCGACCAGGGTCGATCCCGAATCTTGGGCGAGGCTGGCCGTCGCCTCAATAGACGAACCGGCGACCTCATAGAGACTTCCCAACATGATGAACTCCTTCCAGAGCGGCCCTGGTCAGCCCACCCCTTGGACTACATCTCGGTCGCCCTGGTCCGACTATAGGACGATCTTCATCAAGTAGGAACCCCGCAGCGAAACTGTTACGAATACGCTGAGAAGCTTTGTCTCGGCAGACGAAGTGTGGAAACGGTCGGCATTCGTCCGTGCCGTGAGTGACGTACCCCACCACCCCGTGGGGCACCCTCTCTCGAAAGGACATCACATGTTCTCTAAATTCTGGGCCAACCTCGCCAGCGGCTCCGCCGATCTCCTTCCCGACACGGGCACCGGCTCGGCAGCGATCGACGGCTTCCTCGGCCTGCCCGCCTACATCCTCGGCACCCTCGCCGGAGGCGCGGCGCTCTTCGGTTCCTGAGCGAAACTCGACACGCCCCGGTGGTCCGCCACCGGGGCGCTTCGCATTTCGCAGGGCGTGTCATCTCGCGCGCCCGTCACATCCCGCAGAACTCAAGCCAGACGTCGACCTCTCGCCGCGCCTGCTCCCTCCCCAGGACGTAGGCCTCCGCGAGACGGTCGACCCTGCGCTCGTAACTCCGGATCAACACGCGCTCCGGACGGAACACCACCGCGTCGCCAGACTCCTCGAGAGCCTCGATCTCGTCGAGCGTCTCGTTGTAGAGCGCCCACCTGTGCAGGAGGGCCTCCCCCACCGCCGGGAACCGCCGGAAGTACGAGCGGTAGAACGGGGTAAGTCGCCGCGGCGGGATCTTCCGGTATCCACTCGGCTGGGTCAGCACCACCAGAAATCTCTCGTATCCGGCCTCCCGCGCCGCGGACAGCGGGATCCCGCCGTCATGGCCCAGGGCCCCGTCCACGTAGTACTCGCCGTCGATCAGCACCGGCGGCATCCACACCGGCATCGTCGAGGACGACCTGACCATCCGCATGAGCTCCGGCATGCTCGAGGCGTCCTCCTCGGTCCAGAAGACCGTGGCACCGTCCGAACACCGGAAGGTCCCGATCCTCGCGGCCGTGCCGCTGCTGGAGAACGTGTCGAAGTCGTACGGCAACACCTGGTCCGGCAGACCGGTCTGCTCGTAGATGTACTCGGCGTTGAACAGCCCCTTCCCCCGGGCGAAGCTGCGCCAGTCCCCGAAGTTGGGGTCCGCCGCGAGTTCGACGAAGCTCTTCCGCGCGCGGACGCCCTCGCGCGACAGATAGTTGGCCACGTGCGTGGCCCCAGCGGAGATCCCCGCAGCCATCCCACCGTGGATGCCCGCATCGATGAGCGTCTCCACGACCCCCGCCGTGTGGACCGCCCGCATCCCCCCGCCCTCGAACAGGACTGCGACATCCGGAGCAGTGGGCGATAAATCGGTCACGACACCCAGGGTAAGTCGCATCGTCACATCAGCGATGATCGACTACCGTCTCCCGAGTGAGCGCTCTCGCCGACTTCATAGCATCCGTCAACGATGTCTACTGGTACGCGGTCATCGCGCTACTCGTCATCGCCGGCCTGTACTTCTCCTTCACCACACTGATAGTCCAGATCCGGATGTTCCCGGAGATGTTCAGGACGATCGTCGAGAAGCCCTCGGACATCGAGCCGGACAAGAAGGGCATCTCCGCCTTCCGCGCCTTCACCGTCTCCGCCGCCTCCCGCGTGGGCACCGGGAACATCGCCGGCGTTGCGATCGCGATCACGGTCGGCGGACCCGGTGCAGTGTTCTGGATGTGGGTGCTCGCGATCATCGGAGGCGCCACCGCGTTCGTCGAGTCCACACTCGCCCAGCTCTACAAGGTCCGGGGCAAGGACTCCTACATCGGCGGCCCCGCCTACTACATCCGCGACGGCCTCGGGTGGAAGCCGGTGGCGGTCGCCTTCGCGGTGATCATCACCGTGACCTACGGCTTCGTCTTCAACGCCGTCCAGGCCAACTCCATCTCGGCCTCGGTACGCAACCAGTTCGGCCTCGAGGGGCTCGGGTCCGGCCTGGTCATCGGCGTCGTGCTGGCACTGGTGGTCGGCGCGGTGATCTTCGGCGGCATCCGGCGACTGTCCGCGGTCACCGAGATCGTGGTCCCGCTCATGGCGATCGCCTACATCGTCGTCGCCCTCGTGGTGGTGGCGATCAACATCACCGAGGTCCCGGAGATGATCTCCCTGATCGTCGGCCACGCCCTGGGCTTCCGCGAGGTCGCGGGCGCCGCGATCGGCGCGGCGATCATGCAGGGCATGCGGCGTGGACTGTTCTCCAACGAGGCCGGCATGGGCTCGGTCCCCAACGCGGCGGCCACCGCCTCCGTCTCCCACCCCGTCAAGCAGGGCCTGGTGCAGGCGCTCGGCGTCTACTTCGACACCCTGGTCGTGTGTTCGGCCACCGCGTTCATCATCCTGCTCGCCAACCCGGAGTTCGGCGGCGACCGCGAGGGCATCACCCTCACCCAGGACTCACTGGCCTCACAGGTCGGCGACTGGGGCGTGCCCTTCCTCATGGTGGTCATCTTCTTCCTCGCCTTCTCCTCGATCCTCGGTAACTCCTACTACGGCGAGGCCAACATCCGCTTCCTGCGCGAGAGCCCCGTGGCCCTGCGCGTCTTCCGCGTGCTGGTCATCCTGGCCGTGCTCGGTGGCTGCCTGGGGTCGGTCGACCTCATCTGGAACATGGCGGACCTGTTCATGGGAGTCATGGCCACCATCAACCTCATCGCGATCATCCCGCTCAGCGGTCTCGCGGTGGCCCTGCTCCAGCACTACCTGCGGCAGAAGGCCAAGGGCCACAACCCGGTGTTCCACCGTGACGACCTGCCGCAGGCCCGGAACGTCACGTCCTGGGACGGTTCCGATCCCATGACGCTGCAGCACGTCGCCGACGAGGCGCGCGACGTCGAACCGAAGGGATGAGCCACCCGGCACCGGCCGCGCACTCCCCCGCGTACGAGCGCTTCGCCGCCCTGCCCAAGGCGCACCTGCACGTCCACCTCGAGGCCGCGATGCGGGCCGAGACCATGCGCGAGTGGTGTGCCGAGGACGGCGTGGAGGTCCCGCCGCTCGTCGAGTTCCCCGACTTCACCCGCTTCCTCGACGCCTACGGCCTGCTCATCTCGCTCCTGAGGACCCCGGAGCGGCTCGGTCGGTTGCTCGACGAGGTGGTGGCCGACGCCGCCGCCCAGGGCGTCGTGGCACTGGAGTTCGCCTCCATCCCGGACAAGTCCGCCGCCTTCGACACGGCCGAGGACGCCCTGGCGTTCATCCTCCCCGCCGTCGCGGAGGCCGGCCGGCGCCACGGGGTGTGGACCGGCGCCATCGTGAGCATCGACCGCGGCGCCGCGCGCGCGCACG
>NZ_JAALEC010000095.1:0-6188 GCF_014145205.1 Dietzia sp. DQ11-44 | reverse complement strand
GCGTGCCCCGGTTCGGGCCCGACTCCGCCGCCCGACACCTGTCCGAGGGTGGTGCCGTCCCGCTCGGCGGGGCCGATCCCTCGGGCGCGGCCGGTCGCGACGTCGACACCCCCGAGGACGTCCTGGCACTGACCGGACGCGCCGTGGGTGAGGCCACCGCGGCGGTGTTGAGGACCCCCTCCGTGAGTCAACGTGCTCACTCCGCCGGGGTATCGGCCACAATGGTCCGGTGACCGCAGACGACCCCGTGCTCGAGCAACTCCCCCGACCCCGTGACCGCTACCTCAACCGAGAACTCAGCTGGCTCGACTTCAACGCACGAGTGTTGGCCCTGGCGGGCGAGAAGGACCTGCCGCTACTCGAGAGGGCCAAGTTCCTCGCGATCTTCGCGTCGAATCTCGACGAGTTCTACATGGTGCGGGTGGCCGGCCTCAAGCGCCGCGACAAGACGGGTCTGTCGGTCAGATCCGCCGACGGCCAGACGCCCGCCGAGCAGCTCGGCCGGATCAGTGTCCGGACCCGCGAGCTCTGCGACGAGCAGACCCGGTTGTTCCACGACGAGATCAGACCCGAACTCGAGCAACACGGGATCCGGATCCTGCCCTGGGGCGAGCTCACCGCCGACGAGCGGTTCTCCCTGGCGGAGCTGTTCAGGAACTCGATCTTCCCCGTCCTCACACCGCTCGCCGTCGACCCGGCGCACCCCTTCCCCTACATCTCCGGACTCAGCCTCAACCTCGCGGTGATCATCCGCGACATCGGTTCGGGGCAGGAGCACTTCGCCCGGGTCAAGATCCCCCACAACGTGCCCCGGTTCGTCAGGGTCGCCCGGGACGCGGAGGACGAGTACTCGTTCGTGCCCGCCGAGGAGATCATCGCGGCCCACCTCGGCGACCTGTTCCAGGGCATGGAGGTGGTCGAGCACCACGTCTTCCGCGTGACCCGCAACGCGGACATGGAGGTCGAGGAGGACCGTGACGAGGACCTGCTGCAGGCGCTCGAGCGCGAGCTCGCCCGCCGCCGCTTCGGCTCCGCCGTGCGGCTGGAGATCGCCGAGGACATGACGCCGCGGATGCTCCGGATCCTCCAGCACGAACTCGACGTGGACTCCGAGGACGTGATCCGGTTCTCGGGACTGCTCGATCTGACGGGACTGTGGCAGATCCACGGCCTGGACATGCCCGACCTCAAGGATCCGGCGATGGTCCCCGCCACCCCCCCGGCATTCGGTGAGCGTGAGACCGCCCGGAACATCTTCGCGTCCCTCCAGGAGGGCGACGTCCTCGTCGAGCACCCGTATGACTCGTTCGCGACCACCGTCCAGCGGTTCATCGAACAGGCTGCTGCGGACGAGAACGTGCTGGCGATCAAACAGACCCTGTACCGGACCTCCGGCGACTCCCCCATCGTCAACGCTCTCGTCGACGCCGCGGCGGCAGGCAAGCAGGTCGTCGCACTGGTGGAGATCAAGGCCCGCTTCGACGAGCAGAACAACATCCGCTGGGCGCGAGAGCTCGAACAGGCCGGTGTCCACGTGGTGTACGGCCTGCTGGGACTCAAGACACACTGCAAGACCTGCCTGGTGGTCCGGAAGGAGGGCGACCGGCTACAGCGTTACGCCCACATCGGCACCGGGAACTACAACCCCAAGACGGCCCGCCTGTACGAGGACGTGGGGTTGTTCACCGCGGACGAGGAGGTCGTGTCCGATCTGACGGACCTGTTCAACCACCTCACCGGGTTCTCCAACGTCTCCAAGTACCGACGACTGCTCGTGGCCCCCGAGGGGATCCGCTCGGGGATCATCGAGCGGATCGACCGCGAGATCGGCTTCGCGGCCGAGGGTCGCGAGGCGGGGATCCGGCTCAAGGCCAACGCGCTGGTCGACGAGCAGATCATCGACGCCCTCTACCGGGCCTCGCAGGCGGGCGTGCAGGTCGACATCGTGGTCCGCGGGATCTGTGCCCTGCGCGCCGGTGTCCCCGGGCTCAGCGAGAACATCCACGTCCGCTCGATCCTCGGACGCTTCCTCGAGCACTCGCGGATCCTCAACTTCCGCGGGGCGGACGAGGTGCTCATCGGCAGCGCCGACATGATGCACCGGAACCTCGACCGCCGGGTCGAGGTGATGACCACCGTCACCGACCCCCGGCTCAAGGGTCAGATCCACCGCATCTTCGACTCCGCCCTCGACCCGGCCACGCGCAGCTTCCATCTGAGGCCTGACGCCTCGTGGGCGCGGATGCCCGCCCCCGGGGACCGGTCCGACTCGGTCGACCACCAGGAGCGCATGGCCTCCGTCCACGCGGGGTTCCGGGACCGATGAGCAGGAAGTCGAACGGCGGCCGGACCAGCGTCCGGGTGGTCCCCGCGGCCGGGGCCGTCCTGTACCGCATGGACGGGGGGTCCGCCCGCTGCGCCGTGGTCCACCGCCCCCGGTACGACGACTGGTCGTTGCCCAAGGGCAAGGTCGATCCCGGTGAGTCGCTGCCCGTCACCGCGGTGCGCGAGATCGCGGAGGAGACGGGGTTCTCCGCGGCTCTCGAGTCCAGGATCGGGACCACCGCGTACCCGCTCAAGGAGAACACCCGGAAGGAGGTCACCTACTGGTCCGCGCTCGCGTCCGGGGGTGGCTTCGAGCCCAACTCCGAGGTCGACGACATCCGGTGGCTCCCGGTCGACGAGGCCAAGGAACTGGTCTCGTACGCACTGGACCGCAAGATCCTGACGCGCTTCGCCGCGGCCCGGCCCGTGGATTCTGTCCTCCTGCTGGTCAGACACGCCAAGGCGGGGAGCCGCTCGGAATGGAGTGGTGACGACTCGTCGCGCCCGCTCGACAAGGCCGGACGCACCCAGGCAGAACTCCTGGTCCCGATGCTCAGGGCGTTCGGCGTCCGGAGGCTCCACAGTGCCCCCCGGGTGCGGTGTGAGCAGACCCTGGCCCCACTCGCCGACGAGCTCGGGGTCGGGGTCACACCCGAGCCGGTTCTGAGCGACGAGGCGTACCTCGACGATCCCGCCGCCGCCCGCGCCCGCCTCCTCGAGATCGCCGGCGGCGACGGGGTGGCAGCGGTGAGTTCTCAGGGGACCGCGATCCCCGGCCTCCTGGGCGACCTGGCCGAACGTGCCGGTATCGACGTGGGGGACACCTCGACCAAGAAGTCCGGCGCCTGGGGGCTGGGGTTCGACGGTGGGACCCTGGTGTTCGCCGACTACTACCCGAGCCCGCTCCCCGTGCGGTGAGGCAGGCGCTCAGCTGACCTTGTCGCGGTGGTTGACACCGTTCTTCCCGACACCGCCGAAGGACTGGTGCGAACTGGACCGCTTGGCGGCGAGGCGACCCTCGGGGAGGGTCTCGGTGCCCTGGACGACGGACTTGAAATACTGCCCGGGCCGGAACGCCGGCGAATACGTGGGTGGGACGGGGATGGACTCACCGGTGTGCGGGTTGCGCGCGACCCTCGCCGCGCGTGCGCGCTTCTCGAAGATGCCGAATCCCATGATGGTGATGGACTCTCCGGCCGCCACCGCCCGCACGATGATGTCGAGAGTGTTCTCCAGCGCCTCGGTGGCGAGCTGCTGGTCTCCGTCCATCCGTTCCGCCAGCTCGGCGATCAGGTCGGCCTTGTTCACGAGGGATCCCCCTTAGGGTGAGTACGCCGACGCGGCAGAGCACCGCGTCATACGAAATATAAGCATACTCACACGTTGCCGTCACGGGGAGCGTTCCGGACGTGACTCCGGACCGGTCGGTCAGCCGCCAGGTGCCCGGTCGGTCAGCCGCGACCGGGCAGCGTGGTGACGGGCTTGAAGGTCGGCCTGCGCTGCTCGAACTCCGCGATCGCATCGGCCTGCCGGAGGGTGAGCCCGATGTCGTCGAGACCTTCCATGAGGCGCCAGCGGGTGTAGTCGTCGATCTCGAACGGGACGGTCACGTCCCCCGCGGTCACGGTCCGGGTCCCCAGGTCGACGGTCAACTCGAGGCCCGGACGCTCGTCCATGATCTTCCACAGCAGGTCGACGTTCTGCTGCTCGACCTGCGCGGCCACCAGTCCGGACTTGCCGGAGTTGCCGCGGAAGATATCGGCGAAGCGCGAGGAGATGACGACGCGGAAGCCGAAGTCCTTCAGGGCCCAGACCGCGTGCTCGCGCGACGAGCCGGTGCCGAAGTCCGGACCCGCCACGAGCACCGAGGCGCGGTCGTACGGGGAACGGTTGAGGACGAAGTCGGGTTCGTTCGCTCGCCAGGACGAGAACAGTCCGTCCTCGAAACCGGTGCGGGTGACGCGCTTGAGGTACTCGGCGGGGATGATCTGGTCGGTGTCCACGTTGGACCGGTGCAACGGCGCCCCGATGCCGGTGTGGGTGGTGATCGGCTCCATGATGATCAGGCCCCCTTCGCGGGCTCGAGATCGGCGGGCGAGGCCAGGCGGCCGACGACGGCCGTGGCCGCGGCGACCGCCGGGCTGACGAGATGGGTACGGGCACCCTTGCCCTGGCGGCCCTCGAAATTGCGGTTGGAGGTCGAGGCACAGCGCTGGCCGGGCTCGAGTGAGTCCGGGTTCATCCCGAGACACATGGAGCACCCCGGTTGACGCCACTCGGCGCCGAACGCGGTGAACACCTTGTCCAGGCCCTCCTGCTCGGCGAGCTGGCGCACCTGCATCGATCCCGGGACGACCAGCATCCGGACACCCTCGGCGACCGCGCGGCCGTCGATGATCTCCGCCACGGTCCGGAGGTCCTCGATACGCCCGTTGGTGCACGAGCCCACGAAGACCACGTCCACCGGGACATCGCGCAACGGGGTGCCGGCCTCGAGGTCCATGTACTCGAGCGCACCCTCGGCGGCGACACGGTCGCTCTCGTCCCCGAAGGACTCCGGGTGCGGGACGGTGGACCCGAGGGGCACACCCTGGCCGGGGTTGGTGCCCCAGGTGACGAACGGGGTGAGGGCGGAGCCGTCGATCACCACCTCGGTGTCGAACACCGCGTCATCGTCGGTCCGCAGGCCGGTCCAGTACTCGACGGCGGCGTCCCACTCCTCCCCGGCGGGGGCGTGCGGCCGCCCCTTCAGGTAGTCGTAAGTGGTCTGGTCCGGGGCGATCATCCCGGCCCGGGCGCCGGCCTCGATGCTCATGTTGCAGATGGTCATCCGCGCCTCCATCGAGAGCTTCTCGATGGCCTCGCCGCGGTACTCGATGATGTGCCCCTGACCCCCGCCCGTCCCGATCTGGGCGATCACGGCCAGGATGAGGTCCTTGGCGGAGACCCCCGGCTGCAGTTCGCCGGTGACGGTGACGGCCATGGTCCTGAACGGCCGCAGCGACAGTGTCTGGGTGGCCATGACGTGCTCGACCTCGGACGTCCCGATACCCATCGCGATGGAGCCGAACGCTCCGTGGGTCGAGGTGTGCGAGTCTCCGCACACGACGGTCATGCCGGGCTGGGTCAGGCCGAGCTGGGGCCCGATGATGTGGACGATGCCCTGCCCCGGGTCACCCATCGGGTACGCCCGGACCCCGAACTCCTCGCAGTTGGTGCGCAGCGTCTCGATCTGGGTCCGTGAGACGCGGTCGGCGATGAGGTTGACGGCCCCGCCGACGATGTCGGTCGGGACGTTGTGGTCCTCGGTCGCCAGGGTGAGGTCCGGACGGCGCAGGCCGCGGCCCGCCAGCCGGAGTCCGTCGAAGGCCTGCGGGCTGGTGACCTCGTGGATGAGGTGGAGATCGACGTAGATGAGGTCCGGCTGACGGGCTTCGCCCTCCCCCTCGCCCCTGACCACCACGTGGTCGTCCCAGACCTTCTCCGCCAGGGTTCGGCCCCGGGCACCTCCGGACGGTGTCACACTCATCACGCCTCCAGTCCACGCCCGGGTGTCGAACCGATGGATTCTCACCATGTAGGACGCTATAGTCGAACTGTGAGACAGTATAGCGGGATCGGAGTCCTCGACAAAGCCATGACGGTGCTCCACGCGGTGGCCGAGCAGCCGTGCGTCCTGGCCGACCTCTGCGAGCGCACCGGACTCCCCCGGGCCACCGCCCACCGGCTCGCGGTGGGCCTCGAGATCCACCAGCTCCTGTCCCGGGACGACGCCGGCGTGTGGAGCCTCGGCCCGGGCCTGGCCAAGCTCGCCGCGCACGCCGCGGATTCCCTGGCGGAGGCCGCATCCTCGGTCCTGCCCC
>NZ_JAALEC010000094.1:0-996 GCF_014145205.1 Dietzia sp. DQ11-44 | reverse complement strand
ACTGGGGCTGGCCGCCGGTGCGGTGAACCCGGTGGCCGACGCGGTCGCACGGACGTGTGCGCGGCACGGGGGCGGCGATCGGGCGGCGGGCCTGACCACGGCTCTCACCGCCTACGTCCTCGGCGTGACGATCGAGGAGCAGACCCACCACAACCTCGCCGCCGTGGACCCCGCGATGCCGCGCGTGGACTACGACTCGCGATTCGACGAGGGGCTCGGGGCGATGCTGGCGGGGATGGTCGGCTGACGCCGCGCCTCGGCCGGGCCCGCACATCGAAAAGGACGTTCCGCACACCTGCTTCTCGCGAAACGTGTGCGGAACGTCCTGATCGATGAGTGGCTATGGATGAGTGCTGCCGACCGCGAACGGTCGGACCCGACTCAACTCCGGGTGAACACCTGGGTGGCGTAGAGCTTGTTGTCGCCGGCCACGGCGACGCCCATACCCATCGAGGTGTGGTCGGTGCGCAGCAGGTTGAGCCTATGTCCGGTGGACGCCATCCACTGGTTGACCAGCTGCTGAGGGGTGGCGTTGCGCCAGTTCTGCAGCACGTTCTCCGACCAGCGCGTGGTGCCGGCCGGGACCTGGTCGCGCAGATCGGGGTTGTGGTACATGCGGTTCTCCGCGGCCTGCACCTGGCTCCAGGCGGTGGCCAACCGGACGAGCGCGTCGTTGGACGGGAGCGGAGCCCGGCCGTTGGCCACGCGCGCGGCGTTGGTGGCGTCGTGGAGCTGCTGGCGGTACTCGGCGCTCGTGGGATCGAGGGCCGGGACCGTACCGCCGCCGCCGACGGCGACGCCGAACGACGAGCCCGGCATGAGGAACTGCTGCGCAGAGGCCGCGGGGACGCCGAGTCCGGCGACAGCCATGGTGGCGGCAGCGCAGACGGCGAGGGGCTTGACGAAACGAGGGGAAGTGCGACGCACGAGGGATCTCCAGTTCTGCACACCCCGAGGGGGAGGGCGTGCAGAGGCCACGGTAGAGAGCAAGTCCCC
>NZ_JAALEC010000093.1:0-3186 GCF_014145205.1 Dietzia sp. DQ11-44 | reverse complement strand
TTAGCCGTATTTTCACACAGTTAACCGGAAGAACCCCTGGTCGTGCTACCCCCGCTCGAAGTCGAGTACGACGTGGATCACTCCGTCCTCGCCCGCGGCCGTTCCCACTCCCACCTTCGTGAACGCGCTGTCGAGCATCCGCTCGCGCATCCCGGTGTCGGTGAGCATCGCGGTGAGCACGTTCTGCGGCGTGGCCTCCGGGGGCAGGGTCAGGACCGTGCGGTCCCGGGCCTCGCCGCTGTCGGGGACCGGGAGGTCGCCGGTCGTGGGGTCGCCCACCGCCAGCTGGTCCGCGCGGACCGCGGCCTCGACGGAGAGGATCGCGTCGGTGACCAGCCGCTCGGCGCCCACCGCGGTCCGCGCCTCGTTGACCCCGGCCACCACGCTGCCCTCGAACGCCTTCCGGGCCACCTCGGGCGGAACCACGACGAGAGGGGCGTCCTGCTCGGCGACGGTGGTGGTCGCGGTGGTCCCCGGCGTGGACGGGCCCGACATGAGGGAGGCGAGGCCGGGGATGTCCAGCGGGAAGGGCAGGGCGAGTTCGAGCGACCCCTGGGCGGAGGCCGTGCCGGCGCCCGTGACGAGCAGGAGGGCGGAGGCCCCGGCTGCGACGACGGAACGGATGGGATGACGCACGTGGGTGTCCTTTCCTGGGGTGGCGGCCGGAGCCGGACCCGGCGGGGATCGTTGACTCACACTGTAGTGCCGCGAGTTCACTCATGCATCTTTCGTCACAGAAGTCACATCTGTTACATCGTATGTAGTGGACCGCGCGGCCCGGGGCCGTACACATCTCCGACTTGCAACGATCGGCTCGAGAGCCCGCGTCGAGCTGTGATCGGCGTTACGGTCGGAGCCATGACGTCGATCCAACGAACACGGAACATCGATCCGATCACCGCCGCCGACCTGGAGTCGCTGGGCACCGCCTCGGGACCGGCGGTGTCGGTGTTCATGCCGACGCACCGCGGCGGGCCGGAGACGCGGCAGGGCCCGCTGAGGTTGCGCTCGCTGCTCGACCGCGCGCAGGCCGAGCTGGTCACCCGGGGCACACCGGCCGAAGTGGCCGCCGAGCTGCTCGCGCCGCTGCGGGAGCTGGGGAACGAGGACCCCTTCTGGCAGCACACCGCCCACGGACTGGCGCTCTACGCCGCCCCCGGCATCGCAAGGGCCTTCCGGCTGGGCACGGAGATGCCGGAACTGGTCCACGTGTCCGACTCGTTCGCCGTCCGCCCCCTGGTCCCGTCCGCGGTCGGCGACGGCGAGTTCCTCATCCTGGCCCTGAGCCAGAACTCGGTGCGCTTGTTCGAGGCCACCCGGGGTTCGGTCCACGAGCGGGACATCGGCACCGCGCCGGCGTCGATGGAGGACGCCGAGGGTCGCACCGAGCGCGAGCCCCAGCTCCAGCACCAGGCCGCTGCCGGGGGCACCGCCGCCTTCCACGGGCACGGTGCCGGCGGCGAGGTGGACCGCGTGATGCTGCAGAAGTTCTTCCGTCAGGTGGCGGCGGGTATCGACGAGCTGCTCGCGGGGCCCGACCGCCGACCGCTCGTCCTGGCGGCGGTGGCCGAGCACCACCCGATGCTCAGGGAGGAGCTGTCCTACCCCCACCTTCTCGACGACGTGGTGGCAGGGAACCCGGACCACGCCAGCGGCGCGGAGTTGCAGGAGAAGGCGTGGCCGATCGTCCAGCCCGTCCTCGGCGCCGACGCGGCAGCGGCGACCGAGCGGTTCGGGGAAGCCCTCGGGACCGGGCTCGGGGTGAGCGACCCCAGGGAGATCGTCACCGCGGCCTCCGAGGGCCGGGTGGAGACGCTGATCCTCACCGGGGCGGCCTGTCGTCCGGAAGATCAGCCGGGCGATCTCGACGACGCCGTGGGCCACACCTGCGCCACCTCCGGACGGCTCGTGGTGCTCGAGGCCCTCCCGCACGGCAACTCGGTCGGCGCGATCCTCCGCTACTGATCACGGTTCCGCGCGACACGACCTTACCGGCGGGTAAGGTCGTGTCCGGCCAGGGCACAATGGGCCCCATGAGCTCCAGCCACCCGCACTTGACCAGTCCCCTCGTCGTCGGGCCTCTCACCCTGCGCAACCGCGTGGTCATGGGGTCGATGCACACCGGACTCGAGGACCGCAGCAAGCACCTGCCCGAGCTCACGGCCTACTTCGCCGAGCGGGCGCGCGGCGGCACCGCCATGATGGTCACCGGCGGGTTCTCCCCCGACGTGGAGGGCTGGCTGCTCCCTGCCGGGTCGATGATGGCCAGCCGGCGGATGGCGGACAAACACCGCGGCCTCACCGATGCCGTCCACGCCGAGGGCTCGCACATCCTGCTCCAGCTGCTGCACGCCGGCCGGTACGGCTATCAACCGTTCGTCCGCTCGGCCTCGTCCACCAAGTCCCCGATCAGCATGTTCAAGGCGCGGGCCCTGAGCTCGCGGGGCGTCGAGCGCACCATCGACCACTGGGTGCGGGCCGCACGACTGGCGCGCCGGGCGGGGTACGACGGCGTCGAGATCATGGGCTCCGAGGGGTACCTGATCAACCAGTTCCTCGCGGCCCGGACCAACCAGCGCACCGATGCGTGGGGTGGCACCGCGAGCAAGCGCATGCGGTTCCCCGAGGAGATCGTCCGCCGGGTCCGCGCCGAGGTGGGCCCGGAGTTCCTGATCCAGTACCGCATCAGCGTGCTCGACCTGGTGCCGGACGGGCAGACCTGGGACGAGACCGCCGAGCTCGCCCAGCGCCTCGAGGCCGCGGGCGTCGACGTGTTCAACACCGGGATCGGCTGGCACGAGGCCCGCATCCCCACCATCGTCACCTCGGTGCCGCGGGCGGCGTTTGTGGACCTGGCCGCCCGGCTCAAGCAGACCGTGGGCGTGCCGGTGATCGCCTCCAACCGCATCAACACCCCGGATGTGGCCGAGCGGATCCTCGCGAGCGGGCAGGCCGACCTGGTGTCGATGGCGCGGCCGCTGCTGGCGGACCCGGCGTTCGCCGCCAAGGTCGCCGAGGGGCGGGCCGACGAGATCAACATCTGCATCGCCTGCAACCAGGCGTGCCTCGACCACACCTTCGCCAACAAGCGGGCGTCGTGCCTGGTCAATCCCCGCGCGGGCCGGGAGACGGAGCTGGTGCTCACCGTGGCGCCCACGCGCCGGCGGGTCGCGGTGGTCGGTGCGG
>NZ_JAALEC010000092.1:0-11151 GCF_014145205.1 Dietzia sp. DQ11-44 | reverse complement strand
CGGGCGCGTCCGCGATGCGCGACGCGATGGCCGCAGCCGGCGTCCAGCGGTGCGTGTACGTCTCCGGGCTCGCCCCGTCCGGAGGCCCCGGGGAGCCTCTCTCCCGGCACATGTCCTCCCGACTCGAGGTCCAACACCTGCTCTCGGACGGACCCACGCCGGTGTTCACCCTGCGGGCCGGCATCGTCCTGGGCTCCGGTTCGGTGGGCTTCGAGATGATGCGCACCCTGTGTGAACGGTTGCCGGTCCAACCGGTCCCCCGCTGGATGCGCGGCGGCCGCGTGGAGCCGGTCGCCGAGCGTGACGTCGTCGAGGCCCTGTGTCACGCCCTCGAAGTGGCTCCCCGCACCGGGCACGGCGACCTCGGCTGCGGGGAGGCGCTGACCTACCCCGCGCTGCTGCGCAGGTTCTCCCGGGTCGCCGGGCTCCCGACACTCCGCGTCCCGGTCTTCGGGGTGCCGTGGGATCTGGTCGCGGCGGGATTGTCCCCGCTCATGGACGTGGACGCCGGTACCGTCGCCGGGCTGATCGAGAGTCTCCGCCACGAGATGGTGGCCGCCGGCCCGGCGACGGACCTGCTCCCCCCGGGGTGGGAGATGACCGGGATCGACGACGCCATCCGTCGCGCGCTCGGGGACTGACGGTGTGGTCCGGACGCGACGTCCCGGGTCCCGCCACACCGGGTCATTCCACACCCCGGCGCGAGCGCGCCCGGTGAGGGACAATCGACCGATGCCCGCGAATCTCCCGTTCACCGCCGCGACCTTCATCCGCGCCGCCCTGGACCGCCACGTGCCGAGCGGCACCACGGACGACATCGGGGAGAAGCTCCTCGACGCGGCGGTGCGGCAGTTCGAGCTCTTCGGCGTGACCCGGTCGACGATGGGGGACATCACGCAGCGGTCGGGCCTGTCCCGGATGACCCTCTACCGCCGGTTCGCCAACAAGCAGGAGCTCATCAACGCCGTCCTGCTCCGCGAGTCCGGACGCATCCTGGCCGGGCTGAAGCAGGAGATCGACCGGTACGACGACGTGGAGTCCAAGCTCACCGAAGGCTTCCTCTACACCGTCGAGACCCTGCGCGCCCACGGGCTGCTCAACCGGCTCCTCGAGAGTGAACCCGAGGTCGCCGTCCCGTATCTCACCGTCCGGGCCGAACCCCTGGTCAGCAGCAGTGCCGAGTTCCTCGCCTCGGAGATGGCCACCAGCCTCGACGACTCCCGGTCGCACGACGAACTGCTCGTGGCCGCCGAGGTGACCGTCCGTCTGGTGATCTCATTCGTCCTCACCCCCTCCACGACCATCGATCTGGACGACCCCGACGTGGCCCGGGAGTTCGCCAGGAGGCACCTGGGCCCACAACTCCGCGGTGGGCGGGGACATTCCGACGGTGCGTAGGCGGTAGGCGCCCGGGCGTTGACACGAGGGCCCGCGCTGCCTAGCCTCAGTTACAAAGAGACCTCAAATGTCACTCTGTACTCCGAGGCTCTCTCCGACCCACATCGTCGGAAACGAAAGGGATCGCCATGACCGCACCCACGCCCACCACCGCCCCCTCGAGCCCGACCCCGAGCAGCTCCCGCGAGGAGTATGACGCCGCCCTCCTCCGCCTGTCCGAGGCGTCGGTCCGACGCCACTTCGACGCGTTCGTCGACGTCCCCTGGGATCACCCCGACTTCCGTGTGGACCGCACCGACGAGCGCTGGGTCCTGCCCGCGGACGTGGATCCGCTGGGCGCCCACCCCTGGTACCAGGCGTTGCCCGTCGAGACCCAGATCGAGATCGGGCTGTGGCGCCAGGCCAACATCATGAAGGTCGGGCTGCAGTTCGAGAACATCCTGATCCGCGGGATCATGCAGTACATCTCGAACCTGGACAACGGGTCGGCCGAGTTCCGGTACCTCACCCACGAGGCGACCGAGGAGTGCCACCACACCCAGATGTTCCAGCAGGGCGTCAACATCATCGGTGCCGACGTACCCGGGTTGCCCCGCTGGATGCGCCGGGTCTCGCCGATCATCCCGTGGTTCGCCTCCCTCACACCGGTGGGCTTCTTCATCGGCGTCCTCGCCGGCGAGGAGCCGATCGACCACACGCAGAAGCAGATCCTGCGCGGCGCGGACGAGCTCCCGCCCGTCCTGAGCCGCATCATGGAGATCCACGTGGCCGAGGAGGCCCGGCACATCTCCTTCGCGCACACCTACGTGGCCCGCCACGCGCCCCGGATGAGCCGCGGTCAGATCTTCGCGGTCTCCCTGGCCTTCCCCGTGATCATGCGGGTGCTGTGCGACTCCATCCTCAAGCCGACCAAGGAATTCCGCGAGGAGTTCGGTGTCCCCCGCGAGGTCATCGACGAGCTGTACTGGGACAGCCCGAAGTCCCGCGAGTTCCTGTCCGACCTCTTCTCCGACGTGCGGATGCTCGCCGAGCAGTCCGGCCTGATGAACCCGCTCGCCCGGCGGGTCTGGCGGGCGCTGAAGATCGACGGCCGCGCCTCCCGCTACCGCAGCGAGCCGCCCGTCTCGTACTCCGCCGCCGTCTGATGCCCCACGTCGTCACGCAGGCCTGCTGCGCCGACGCGTCCTGCGTCCACGCGTGCCCGGTCAACTGCATCCACCCGACTCCGGACGAGCCGGACTTCGCCACCGCCGAGATGCTGTACATCGACCCGGACGTCTGCGTGGACTGTGGGGCGTGCGTGGGAGCGTGCCCGGTCGGGGCGATCGTCCCCGACGACCGCCTCGCCCCTGGCGAGCAGGTCTTCCTCGACCTCAACGCCGTGTTGAGCACGCCGTCTCGCCCGTACCCGCCCCAGGCGCCGGTCCCCCCGATCCGCCGTCTGGTGCGGGACCGCGGCCCCGCGGGGGAGCCACTGCGGGTGGCGATCGTCGGAGCCGGCCCCGCCGCTCTGTACACCGCCGACGAGCTGCTCAGGCAGCCGGGCGTCGAGGTGACCGTCTTCGATCGCCTGCCCGTCCCCCACGGCCTGGCCCGGCACGGCGTGGCCCCCGACCACCCGAGGACCCGGTCGGTCACCGACCTGTTCGCGCTCATCGAGGCCCAGGCCGGATTCACCTACCGGCTGGGGGTGGAGATCGGCCGGGATGTCACCGTGGACGAGCTCGCCGCCGCCCACGACGCCGTGGTCTACGCGACCGGGGCCAGCACCGACCGCCCCCTCGAGATCCCGGGCACCGGGCTCCCCGGGAGCATGTCCGCCACGGAGGTGGTGTCCTGGTACAACGGCCACCCCGACCACGTCGAGGCCCGGGTCCCGCTCGACCACGAGCGGGCCGTCATCGTGGGCAACGGCAACGTCGCCCTCGACGTCGCCCGGATCCTCGCCACCCCTGCGGAGTCCCTCGCCGCGACCGACATCTCCCCTGTCGCCCTGAAGGCCCTGCGGGACAGTCGCATCCGGGAGATCGTCGTGCTGGGTCGACGCGGGCCCGCCCAGGCCGCGTTCACCCTTCCCGAACTCGTCGGGCTGGCCTCGCGTGAGGACATCGACCTGCGCGTCGACGCCCCGGACGGGATCGATCCGGGGGCGGAGACCGATCCCCAGAGATCCCTCATGCTCGACTGCCTCGCGGAGGTGGCCGCCCGCGCGCCACGGACGGGCATGCCGCGGATCGTCCTGCGTTTCCAGACCGCACCCGTGGAGGTCGTCGGTGCGGAACGCGTCGAGGGACTGCGGATCGCGGGGACGGAGTTGACCGGCCTGGACGGCGACGTGCGCGCGGTCCCCCGCCCGGGAACCGAGGAGGTCCTGCCCGCGGGACTGGTCCTGCGTTCGGTCGGCTACCGCGGGGTACCCGTGCCGGGCGTGCCGTTCGACCCGGTCACCGCGACGATCCCCCACCGCGACAGCCGCGTCCTCGACCGCCCCGGCGGGTCCGAGGTCCCCGGCGCCTACGTGGTCGGGTGGATCAAACGGGGTCCCCGCGGGTTCATCGGGTCCAACAAGACCTGCGCCCGCGAGACGGTCGACGCGCTGCTCGCCGACGCCAACGCGGGGCTGCTCGGCCGCGCCGGGAGGTTCAGCCAGGCGCGGTGATGAGTCGACCCGTTCAGTAGAGGTAGTCCTCGCCGCTCGCCCGGACCGTGATATCGCTGATGCTGATGCCCCACGGCTGGTCGATCACGTGGACCACGGCGTCGGCGAGGTCCTCGGGGGTGATGAGCCAGTACTCCACCGAGTCGACGTCGGTCTGCTCCGCGGGCAGTTCACCGTTGATCATCGCCGAGAGGGTGGCGTTGAAGGACTCCGCACGCTGACCGACTATCCCGTTGATCGCCTCACCGTTGACGATCCAGCTGGCGAGGTTGGTGCCGGCGACGCCGGTCGGCTTGACCGTGGTGACCTTGATCTTGCCCTTGGTCTCCATCCGCAGGGAGTCCGAGAGGGTGGTGACGGCGGCCTTGGTCGCGCTGTAGACGCCGGAGCCGGCGATCCCCGCATTGCCGTAGATCGAGGAGATGTTGACGACCTGTCCGCGCCCCTGCTCGATCATCTGGTCGTAGACGGCGGAGATGCCGTTGACGACTCCCTTGATGTTGATGTCGATGGCCTTGAGCCACCTGGGCAGCGCCTTCTCGTGATCGGCGAAGTAGGCCAGCGGCATGACCCCGGCGTTGTTGACCAGGACATCGATGGCGCCGAACGTCTCCACCGCGGCCTCGGCGGCCGCCCTGACCTGCTCGGTATCGGTGACGTCGGCGACCCGGGCGAGCGCCGAACCCCCGGCGGCGGTGATTCCGTCGACCACGGCGGCGAGACCGTCGGCGTCGATGTCGACGCCGACCACGTGCGCGCCGCCCGCGGCGCATTTCTCAGCGATCAGCTTGCCGAACCCACCCCCGGCCCCGGTGACGATGACGACCTTGCCGCTGAGATGCCCGGACACAGATGACCTCCAGAGAATGGTGCGGCGCGGAGGCGGCCGCATCATCGGGAGCCTAACGGCCGGAGCTCTCGGCGGGTTCTCCTCCTTCCGGCGAGCGAGTGCACGTCTCGACGGCCAGGACGCTCGTGCCGACGACCGGGGCGAGCCGATCGCCGGGCCCGGGGATTGCTCGATCGTCAGCGTGTCCCGCGCATCCACCTCGATCGCCCGCGAGGATCGATTCTGTGGCGGACATGTGCGGCCTCTCTCGAAGCAAGATCGAACGATGTCGCGCGGGGTGCGCGAACCGGATCACCGTAGGTCCGCGGTGTAAGCACCGGATCGACGCACTGTGACGGCCCGGTTACGGCCACTGCTGGTTACGGCCACTGACGATGTACCGGGGCGGCCGTCGACCAGTCGAACTCGCCGGGACTCTCACTGGTCCGGCGCCAAAATGCGTGACATCCGACCAGCGGGCTGGACGCTCATTAGGCTGACGCAGGTGAAGCGGACGACTCCGACCCGGTCCACCGTTGCTGTGGCGGCATCCCTGATCGCGGCCATGACGATCGGCGGCTGCGCCCCAGATGACGATGTCGCTGCCCAGGGCGATGCGGCGTCCCAGGGCGACGTCGCCGAGCGGGACGAACACCACTACGAGCGGATCACCTACCCCACCCGTGGGGAATCGGACCCGACCCAGAACTGGGGAGACCTCTACCTGCCGGCCGGAACGCACGCCGAAGATTCGGTGCCGCTGGTCGTCCTCATCCACGGCGGTTCGTGGGCGTCCCAACTCGGCGCCGAGGTCATGAACTCCTTCGCCGACGATCTCGTCGACCGCGGGATGGCCGTGTACAACGTGGAGTACCGGCGCGTCGGCTCCGGCGGTGGATGGCCCGTTACTTTCAGCGACATCGCCGACGCCCTCGATCACGTGGTCCGCCTCGACGAGCAGTACCCCGAGCTCACCACCGACGACGAGCTCGTCGTCGGCCACAGTGCCGGTGCCCAGCTGGCCATGTGGTCCGGCACCCGCCACTCCCTGGACGACGACGAGGTCGGGAGCGACCCCGCGTTCCGGCCGACCCGCGTCATCTCCCTGGCCGGGCCCCTGGACATGATCTACGCCGCCACCCACGGTGACGATCGAATCGTCACCGTCCTCGGCGGCACCCCTGCCGAGGTCCCCGATCGCTATACCTCCGTCGACCCCATCCAGAACATCGACCCGCGCATCCCGGTGGTGGCCGTGCACGGCACCGACGACACGATGGTCTCCCCCGAGAACTCCATCCGCTATATCAACGCCGTGACACAGCAGAACGGGATCGGGTCCCTCGTGCTGGCCGACGGCGAGGACCACGTCTCGCTGGTCAGCGCTGATTCCGCGCACTACCAGCGCATTCTCGACATCATCTCCGAGACCTCGGACAAGACCATCGACGAGTTGGAACAACAGCACTCCGGATAGTCGCCTCACGCACCCGGCGGTCCGCACGGTTCATCCCCGAACGACCGGTCCGGGTACTATTGACAGTTGTCAAGTGATGGCGTCGCCGGCCCGGGCCCGGCGGGTCGCCCTCACCGGAGAAGAAGAGGTCCCACGAGATGTCGTCATCGGTCACCACCACGCGCGAGGCACTGTTCCGACCCCTGCAGGTCAGGTCCATGCAGCTGGCCAACCGCCTGGTCATGTCGCCCATGACGCGGATGGGTTGCCCGGACGCCCTGCCCGACGAGGTGAACCGCGACTACTACGCCTCCCGCGCTGCCGGCGGGACCGCGCTGATCGTCACAGAGGGGATCGGCGTGGACCACCCGACCTCGGTGGATCACGGCTGGATCCCCCGCCTCGACGGGCCTGCGTCCGTGGCCGCCTGGCGGCAGGTCACCGACGCGGTCCACTCCGCCGGGGGCCGCATCCTGACGCAGCTGTGGCACGTCGGCCCGCTCTGGGGCGCCAACGCCCGTTTCGACCGGGCCAACCGGGACAGGCTCATGGAGAGGCACCCGATGCGGCCGTCCGGGCGATGGGGCACCCCGGGCGTCACCACCTATTCCGAGCGGAGCGTCGCCCGGTGGTCACCGGAGGTCGCACCGATGACCGAGGGCGACATCGCCGGGGTGATCGACGCGTTCTCCCGCTCCGCCCGGTTGGCGATGGAGGCCGGATTCGACGGCGTGACCCTCCACGGCGGGCACGGGTACCTCCTCGACTCCTTCGTCTGGTCCGACACCAACCGGCGGACCGACACCTGGGGCGGCGACCTGGCCGCGCGCAGCCGGTTCCCCGCCGCGGTGGTCGCCGGGGTCCGCGAGGCGATCGGGCCCGACGCCCCGCTGTTCTACCGCTTCTCCCAGCACACCCAGCAGGATTACACCGCCCGCAAGGCCACCACGCCCGACGAGCTGGGCGTGTACCTCGGCGCCCTCGCCGACGCGGGGGTGGACCTGCTCGACGCCTCCACCAGGCGGTTCAACGACCCGGCATTCCCGGACCTGGAGGGCGACGACGGCGAGGTGTCCCTGGCCGGATGGGCCCGCCGACTGACCGGGCTGCCCTCGGGCGCGGTCGGCGGGGTGGGGATCGGGGCCTCGCTCCGCGAACAGAAGTCCGGGGCGCCCGCCCACACCGCGGACAACATCGATGCCGTGGTGGACTGCCTCGAGGCCGGAGAGTTCGACCTCATCTCGGTGGGCCGGCTGCACCTGGCGGATCCGGCGATCGCCACTGTCCTGCGCACCGGTGGCCCGTTGCCCGAGTTCGTCCGCGAGGTCCACGAGATGCCGCTGCGCAGCCCCGAGGGCTGACACGCGCCGAGACCACGTGGGGCCATTCGACCGCGGGGCCGCGCCGTTCGTCCGGTACCGGACCTACTCCGGATCGCTCTCGCCGGCCACCTGTTCGTAGGCGGCGGTCAGACCGGCAAGGACGCCGTCCCCGACCGGTGGCTCACCGGCGAGGTGGGTCGCCCGCAGCTCGTCCATGAACTGATCCCACAGGCGCGGTCCGCCCTCCGCGAGCAGACTGGCCCTGACCGAGAGTTCGGGACTCGTCGGGAGCCAGCGGGTTCCCCACGCGCCGAGCTGCGCGAACACGGGGACGAGTTGGATCGACGCCTCGGTCAACCGGTACTCCACCCGCTGACGGTGACGGGGATCGTCGTGACGGGTGAGCATCCCGGCGCCCACCAGCTTGGCAAGCCGGGAGGCGAGAATGTTGGAGGCGATCCCTTCCATCGACTGCCCCAACAGCTCTCGGAACCGCCGACGGTCCCCGAACATGATGTCCCGGAGAACGACCAGGCTCCAGCGATCACCGAGCAGCTCGGCGGTCATGTTGATCGGGCAGCCCGACTTACCCGGAGGCACGGGGAGCACACGCGGCCCTTCCGCTTGCGACATGCAATCAGTATAGTCGCCCGGGAAAGCGATTGCGTTTTACAATCGGTCGTGCAGGGCGCAGACGACCCCGGAGGTCACCATGGGCACACTGATCTATTCGATGATCACCTCTCTCGACGGATACGTCGCGGATCGGGAGGGAAACTTCGACTGGGCGGTCCCCGACGAGGAGGTATTGGAGACCGTCAACCGAGACACCGTCGGGGTCTCCACCTTTCTTTACGGCCGCACGATGTACGAGACGATGAGGGTCTGGGAGACGGATCCCGGCATCGCCGGCCAGTCCCCCCGGTCAGCCGATTTCGCACGCCTCTGGACGCGGGCGGACAAGGTCGTGTACTCCACCACGCTGCCGGAGGTCGACACCACGCGGACCCGGCTCGAGCGGCAGTTCGACCCCGACGAGGTCCGCGAACTGAAGGCCCGGGCGGAAGGCGACCTGACGGTCGACGGACCCACGCTCGCCGCCCACGCACTGCGGCACCGCCTGGTCGACGAGGTCCGGGTGCTCCTATGCCCCGTCGCGGTGGGCGGGGGCCGACCGATGTTCCCCGACAGCCCGCTCGACCTACGACTTCGCGATCTGCGACGGTTCGGCAACGGGATGGTGCAGCTGTACTACGACGTGGGCACGGCCACGAATTAGGAGCCGCCCAGCCGCTCGATCCCGTCGTGCATCAGCTCCACGGCGGTGCCAAAGACGACGCCGGGCTCGATCCCGCGATAGTCGTCCAGGAGCGCGGTGGTGAGCGGGTAGTCCCCGGCGGGCAGCCCCTCGATCTCCGCCGCGGTGACGTCGTCCACGGGAGAGACCAACCCGAGGGCCTCCGCCGTGGCCAGCCCGAGGACGGTCGCGTACCAGCCCACCGTCACCGTCACCACCTGAGGCCGGGGGACCCCCGCACCCAGCATCGCCGCGTGCACCACCTCGGTCGTGGCGTAATCGGCCGACCCGGTGTGGGTGAACCGCTGGAGCAACGGGAACGTCCGGGGATACGCCCTGGCCAGGGCGCGGTACTGCTCAGCCAGGTGACGCAGTGTCGGTCGCCAGGGCGCCCCGGGTGGGGCGGGCCGCACCTGACCGTCGAGCCACGACGCCATGGCCCGGGCCAGCCCCTGCTTGGACCCGAAGTGATAGGCCACCGACATCGCGTCGCACCCCGCCGCGCGCCCCACACTGCGCATGCTGAACGATTCCTGCCCGCTCTCCTCCAGCACGCCGACAGCCGCCTCGACGATCAAGGCGGGGGACAACCCCCTGGGCCCTCGTCCGACGCGGCGCTCGACCATCAGTCCCCCCACTTTCGGGCCGACAAGCCCGAGACACTATTTCTACATTGTAGAATAGGGCGCGATCGAGGGAGGAAGACATGGTGGAAGTCAGACCGGCGGCGGCCTCCGATGCACAGACCATCGGGGAGATGCTCGGGGAGGCGTTCGGCGCTGATCCGGCGTGGGCGCAGTTCTTCCCCGACGAGGCCTCACGGTCCGCACGCCTGACCGCGCACTATCGACGCCACGTGCGTCGGCACCCGGACCGGGTCGACGTGGCCGTGGAGGACGGGCAGACGTTGGGGGCGTTGCTCTGGGAGCCTCCGCACCGCGAGGCGGGGCGCTGGTCACGATGGGGCGAGAGAGGCACAGCGGTTCTCCGACTGCTGATCTCGCCCACCGCGCGCCGCGGCATGGCACACACCCGCGCGGTCGAGGCACACCGGCCGTCGGAGCCGCACTGGTACTTCCACGACATCGCCACCGGACCCAAGGCTCGCGGGAAGGGGATCGGGTCGGCCCTCCTGCGCCACCGCCTGGACATCATCGACCAGGGCGGGCCGGAGCCGGTGTTCCTCGAGGCGACCACCGCGGGCAGCCGCCGCCTGTACGAGCGATTCGGTTTCCTCCCCGTCGGCACGGTGCCCACGGGGCCCGGACAGGAATCCACCGCAATGATCCGACCCGCAGGAGCCCAGAATGACTGACCCCCGCCTCGCCTCGCCGGACGATCTCGCCCCCGCCGCCGAGACCCTGGCCCAGGCGTTCGCGCACTACCCCTGGACCCGTCACGTCATCCCCGAGGAGGGGTACGCCGAGCGCCTGCTCACCCTGCAGCAGCTCTATCTGGCGCACGCCTATCGGCACGGGGTCGTCGCGGTCACCGAGGACCGTGACGGCGTGATCGCGCTCCTGCCCCCGGACGCCCCGGACGCCGACGACGACGCCGTCGAGCAGATCGTGGCCCTGCACGGCGACCGCATCGGGAGGCTGGCCGACGGATCGCCGCCGCACGACGGGTGGACCCTGGAGACCCTCGGGGTGCGCCCCGCCGCGCAGGGCAGGCGTCTCGGTAGCTCCCTGCTCGTGTTTGCTCTGGCCGAGGCGGGACGTCGAGGCGCCCGCGCCGTGCGGTTGGAGACCTCGGATGAGCGGAACGTGCGGCTGTACGAGCGGCACGGGTTTCACGTCACCGGACGCCGCGACCATCCGGACGGGCCGCCCGTCTGGGACATGCAGTTCGACGAGATGGAGGTCGACGACATGGGGGCCCACACCCGCACCACCTGACCGCTCACTCTCCGCTGCCGAGGAGGTTGGCGGGTAGGCCACCGGGAGACCGAGGAGCCGACGACGGGGAGGCGGAGCCGCGAGGGCGTGGTGATCACGCGGTGACGTAGGTTCTACGTCGTGACCGGCTACTGCGACCCGATGGCGCAGTGGCGCGCGGTCGCGGTGGTGCTCGCGTCCGTGCTCACCGCCACGGTCGCGCACACTGCTGCCGGGGGCTGGGTGCCCGGTCCGGGCGGATGGGCCGTCGTGCTCCTGTGTCTGCTCCCGGTCGCCGCGCTCGCCCGCGGCC
>NZ_JAALEC010000091.1:0-3617 GCF_014145205.1 Dietzia sp. DQ11-44 | reverse complement strand
GGTGCATGAGCCACCACAGGATCGCGGGCAGGCACGCGACGGCGGTGGCGACCGCGTTGACCGCGCCCATCAGCGCCAGCGCCAGCGCGGCACCGGCGCCACCCCGGCGCGGGGACATCCGCCCCTGCAACACCCGCACCACCGGCAGCAGCACCCACGGTGCCAGCGCGACGGGCCAGATCTCGGAGGAGATCGACCCGAGGTCGCCGAGCATCCGCGGGGCGAGCGCGTAGAGGATCCCGGCCACCGCCCTGGTCTGGGGGGTGCCGATCCGCAGTGCTGCCGCGACCCGGACCACGCCGACGTAGGCGACCGTCAGCAGCACCGCCCACCACAGCCGTTGGGTCAGCCAGGCGGGCATCCCCACCAGGTCGAACAGCGCGAAGAACGGCCCCTGGGGGAAGAGGTACCCGTACGCCTGGTTCTGGACCTGGCCGCCGAACGACAGTCCGGTCCACAGGTGGGTGGCCTGGACGAGAAAGCGTCCGGGGTCGACGACGAGGTCGTACTTGGTGTCCGGGACGACCAGACCCGGGGACTGCAGGCAGGCGAGGAGGAGGAAACCGAGGAACGCGACGACCGCGTCACGCGCGCCTGCACCGAGACGGATCCCGCGGGTCACCTCGGCCGGCGCGGAGGGGGGACTAGCGGGCGCCGTACTCGACCTGGCCGAGGAGGGCCTGGTCGGCGGGCGGCTGAGCGACCTCCGGGATGGAGTTCTCGGCCATCGCGGAGTTGGCTCCGAAGGCGACGATGCCGCCGAGGACGATTCCGCCGACTGCGCTGGCGAGCGCTCCGGTACCGAAGCTCATCGAGTTCTCCCTGCGGGTCACGAGAATGGGGTGTCCTGGCGGTGCCCCGGGGCACGCCGACGCCGAAAGAGTATCACCCGGTACCCCGTGGATCGTGCGTAGTGTCGCCCACAACTACTTACTGGCCGGTAAGTTGGTGTGGGACACGACACCACGTCCCGCCGGAAGGAGTCCTGTGACGACGGGGACCAAACGGATCCCACGCGCGATCCGCGAACAGCAGATGCTCGACTCGGCCATCCGCGTGTTCTCCGACCTCGGCTACCGATCGGCGTCGATGGACACCATCGCCAAGGACGCCAGGATCTCCAAGCCGATGCTGTATCTCTACTACGGCTCGAAGGAGGAACTGTTCTCCGCGTGCGTGACCCGTGAGTCCGGGCGACTCATCGACCACCTCACCTCCGCGGCGACCAGTGGGACCGGTGCGCGTCACAGTCTGGAGAGCGTCGTGGAGGCGTTCCTCGACTACGTGGACGACCACGCCGACTCGTGGAACGTCGTGTACCGCCAGGCCGTGGCCGAACCCGCCTTCGGCGACGAGGTCGAGAAGACCCGCTCCGTCCTGGTGGACCTGACCACCGATCTGCTGGCGCAGAACTCGGTGGACGGGCGCAGCCGCGAGGTGCTCGAGGTGGTCGCCACCGCGCTCGTCGGGGCCGGGGAGGCGGTCGCCGACCGCGTCGCGCACCGGTCCATACCCAAATCGGTGGCCGCAGGAGTGGTCGTCGAACTCGCGTGGCGCGGCCTCGCCGGAGATCCCGCCAAGTCACTCACCACCCCGAAAGAGGAGAACCCGTGACCGACACGACCGAAGACACCACCCGCCGCGCGTCCCAGGGCGCCAGGACCCTCACCCCGTTCGACCTGGCGGGAGGCCTGCCCTCTCTCGTCTCCGATCTGCCGACAGTCCTGCGTGGTCTCCGGATCGTCCGCTCCTCCCGCGGGACCGACAAGATCTCCATCGGCAGGAGGTTCCAGGAACTGGCGGCCGGCCAACCGGACGCCCCGTTCCTGCGATTCCTGGGCTCCGAGATCACCTACGGGGAGGCGAACCGGCGCGCCAACCTCTTCGCCCGGGTGCTCAAGGCCCGTGGGGTCGAGCGCGGCGACACCGTCGGCATCTGCATGGTCAACCGGCCCGAGGTCATGCTCGCCATCCTGGGCGCCGTCAAGGTGGGCGCCTCGGTGGGCCTGCTCAACCACCACCAGCGCGGGGAGGTCCTCGAGCACTCGCAGAAGATCATCGACTCGAAGGTCGTCCTCATCGGGGCGGAGTGCGCCGAGGCCGCCGGGTCCATCCCCCGCGAGAAGTGGCTCGGTGAGCTGATCGCCGTGGGGACCGAGGTCGACCTCCCGTTCCGCGACTTCACGGCGGGCCACCGCCCGGACGAGCTCTCGGATCTCACCTGGCTCGAGGACGAGCTGGAGAAGATGGACGCGGACGCCGGCGCCACCAACCCGCCCGAGGCGGACGAGACGCTGGGCAACGAGACCGCGTACTACGTGTTCACCTCGGGCACGACCGGCCTGCCCAAGGCCTCGACCATGTCCCACTACCGCTGGAACCGCGCGCTCGCCGGTTTCGGCCTGTCGGGTGTGCGGCTCAAGAAGGACGACGTCCTGCTCTGTCCGCTGCCGATGTACCACAACAACGCGCTCACGGTCGGCCTGGGTTGCGTGCTCGCCGCCGGCGCGTGCCTGGCCGTCGAGGAGCACTTCTCCGCGTCGAAGTTCTGGGACCAGGCCCGCGCGGCCGGGGCGACCGCCGCCATCTACATCGGCGAGATCTGCCGCTACCTGCTCAACCAGGAACCCGGTCCGGGCGACCGTGACCATTCCATCCGGGTGATGACGGGCAACGGGTTGCGCCCCGAGATCTGGGACGAGTTCCAACAGCGGTTCGGCGTCGACCGGATCTGTGAGTTCTACGCGGCCAGCGAGTGCAACATCGCGTTCGTCAACGCCTTCAACATCCCCAAGACCACCGGCTACTGCCCGATGGACTTCGCGATCGTGGACTACGACCCGGACACCGGGGAGCCCCGCCGCGGCGAGGACGGTCGGCTCACCAAGGTGGGCAAGGGCGGGATCGGCCTGCTGATCAGCGGCATCTCCGACACCCAGCCCTTCGACGGCTACACCGACAAGGAGGCCACGGAGAAGAAGGTCATCCGCGACGCCTTCAGTGACGGTGACGCCTGGTTCGTCTCGGGCGACCTGATGCTGGACCAGGGCCTCAAGCACGCCTCGTTCGTCGACCGCCTGGGCGACACCTTCCGCTGGAAGGGCGAGAACGTGGCGACCACCGAGGTGGAGGCGGCCGTCAGCGCTCGCCACGAGGTCGACCAGGCCGTGGTCTACGGCGTGCCGGTGCCGGGCGCCGACGGCAAGGCGGGCATGGCCGCCGTGCGGCTGCACGACAAGTCCGACTTCGACGGCGCCGCGCTCGCGGAGCACCTGCGCAGGTCGTTGCCGTCGTACGCGGTTCCGCTGTTCATCCGGCTCTCCAAGGAGCTCGAGGTGACGTCCACCTACAAGAGCCGCAAGACCGAGCTGCGCGAGCAGGCGTTCGACACCTCCCAGTTCGACGACCCGCTCTACGTCCTGTCGTCCGACAAGGGATACATCCCCTTCTACGATGGGGCGGAGAACGACGTCGTCGCCGGCAAGGCCTGAGGCCGGGGGCACAACGTAGGAGGTCCCGCCGCCGCATGCCCAGTCCCCGCATGCCCAGTCGTCGTGCGCACAGTCGCCGTGTGTCCGACCGACGGGCGCGCCGCGGCGGGACCGACCTCTCCCGCC
>NZ_JAALEC010000090.1:0-6375 GCF_014145205.1 Dietzia sp. DQ11-44 | reverse complement strand
CGGTGCCCGGGTCGGCCCCTCCGTCGCCGGGGCCGTGGGCCCCACGCCCGCCCCCCTCCGCAGCAGGGCGTCGATCTCCCCCTGCCCGAACGAGTCGAGCTCGGCCGGCGGCCCGGCGGCGAACTCGGACCGGAACCGCTCCAGTCGCTCGACCATCGCGGCCCTGGTGAAGGGCTTGACCAGATACCCGGCGACCTGTCCGGACAGCGCCTGCCGAACGGTGATGCGGTCCCGCAACGAACTCACCACGATCACACTGATCGGGCGGCGGGAGATCGTCCTGATCCGGTGCAGCACCTCGATCCCGCTGAACCCCGGCAGGCCGATGTCGAGTAGCACCAGGTCGATCCCGCCACCGGCCACCCACCCCACCGCCCCCTGCCCGTCGGCGACCGCGGCGGTCACGCCGAAGCCCGCGACGCCCTCCACGTACCGACTGTGCAGGCGCCGCGCGACGGGATCGTCGTCGACGATGAGCGTCCGGATGACGCGGCCGCCCTGTCCCTCGTCCGTCATCGTCCCCCCCGCAGCCGTACGGTGACCAGCGCCCCACCGGCCGGCGACCTGCCCACCTCGATCTCACCATCCCGGTCCAGCACGATCTGCCAGACCACCGCCAGGCCCACGCCGCGCGTCGCGTTCCGGCCACCCGGCTCCTTGGTGGAGTAACCGTGCTCGATCATCGTCGGAAGCGCCTCCGGGTCCAGGCCCGGCCCGTCGTCACCCACCGCCACCTCGGTGCCGAACTCGTCCGCCAGCACCAGAACCTGGACGTGGCCCCCGGGCCCCGCCGCCTCGACGGCGTTGATCACCAGATTGGCGATGAGCGAGAGGTCGTCGCCCCCGAGCTCACCTGCGCTCGTCGAGGTCAGGGGGTCGATCTCCAGCAGTCCCCCCTGTGTCCGGTACTCCGCCGCCATCTCCCCCAACACCGCGCGCAGGCGCGGATCCTCGACGCCCCCGTCGCGGGTGTCCGCACCGGTGATGGGGGCCAGCTCCGCCAGGTAGTCCAGTGCCGCGTCGGCCTCGCCGCTCTCGACCAGCCCGTACACCGCATGGATGCGGGTCCGGAACTCGTGGGTCTGCTCGCGCAGAGCCCGGGACAACCGTCGCTGCTCCCCCAGTTCGGCGTTCTCCGCCTCCAGCCTGCGGACCCGGGCGCCGATCGCCGCCGAGACCCCGGCCGCCCCGGTCAGCCCGACCAGCACCGCCAGCAACACCCACGGTGCCATCGCCGTGAGACTCGACCGCAGGTCGGCGGCGATCTCCGATTCGAGCACCCCGACCGATGCCGCGCCGACCACGTCACCGTCGCGGTACACGGGCACCTTGGCACGCAGGGTCGGACCGAGCGTCCCCTCCTCGGTGCCGACGAAGGTGGCTCCCGCCAGGACGTCCGACGGGTCGGTCGAGACCGGTCGGCCACGCTCCCCTGCCACCGGGTGGGTTATCCGGATCCCCCGCGCGTCACTGATCACGACGTAGTCGACGCCGGACGCCTGCTGGATCAGCTCGGTCAACGGTTGCAGCTCCTGCTCGGCGTCACCCCGCCCGATGGCCACCCGCACCTGGTCGAGATCCGCGAGGCTACGCGCGACCGCGAGGACCCGCTCGGTCGTGGCCTCGCGCACCTGCCGCTCCTGGGCCCGGGCCGCGGCGAAGGCCGTCAGGCCCACGCAGGTCACCACGACAGCGCACTGGATCAGCAGCACCACGAGGAGCCGGAACCGCCGGCTGAGCAACCACTCCGAGTACCGCGCCACCCCGCTCCTCCCCTCGCCCGCACCGCCACCGTCCGGCCCGACGGCGTGAGCATCAATGAGCACAAAGACTAGTTGTGCCCCACATCACACGTCGCCGATCCATGCTCAGCTCATCCCTCGGTGGCGCTCATGCCATCGACCACCTGGAAGGACCGTTGATGCGACACCCCTTCGCCCGCATCCTGACCGTGGTACTCGCCGTCGGGCTCACCACGGCCGCGGCGACCGACGCCAGCCGATCCGGAGGCGGCGACAACCCGCGGACCCAACTGAGCATCATCGCACCGGCCGCCCCCGGGGGCGGGTGGGACACGTTCGGCAGGGAAGCACAGCAGGCACTCATGACCACCGGGATCGTCAACGCGGTGCGGGTCCGCAACGTCCCGGGCGCGGCCGGGACCATCGGACTGACCCAGTTCGTCCAGCTCGCCGGACGCACCGACTCACTGCTGGTCACCGGCGGTGTCATGGTGGGCGGGGTGATCCTGCAGGATTCCGACGCCACGCTCGAGGACACGACGCCGATCGCCCGCCTCGCCGACGACTACAACGTGCTGGTGGTCCCCGAGGACTCCCCGTACCAGACCCTCGACGAGTTCCTCGCGGCATGGCGTGAGCATCCGGGCATGGCGATCGCGGGCGGGTCGCTCGGGAGCATCGACCATCTGCTCACCGGCATGCTCGCCGACGCCGCCGGCATCGACCCGGCCCTCGTCAACTACATCGCCTATTCCGGTGGTGGGGAGGTCGTGAGATCGATGATCAGCGGCTCCGCGGTGGGCGCCATCTCCGGCGCCAACGACTTCGACGCCCAGATCGAGGCGGGCGAGCTCCGTGCGCTCGGGGTCTCGTCGGCGACCCCGGTCGAGGAGCTGTCGACCCCGACCTTCATCGAACAGGGAGTGGACGTGTCCATGTCGAACTGGCGCGGACTGGTCGCCCCACCGGACATCCCGGACGAGGTCCGGGACGAGCTCATCGCGATCATCGCGGAGATGCGCGAGACCGACGAGTGGCGCGACACCCTCGGGCGCAACAACTGGACCGACGAGTTCATGGCAGGTGACGAGTTCGCACGGTTCCTCGACGCGGAGATCGCCACGACCGAAGACATCATCAGGGAGCTGGGACAATGACACTCTTATCCGACCAGACGAGCACGGCGGTCCCGCCGGCCCGGTCCGGCGACCGGAGGCGGTGGTGGCGCGACCGGACCGAGCTCGGGTTCGCCGCCGGCGTACTCGCGCTCGCAGTGTTCATGATCGTGCAGATCATCACCATGGATGTCCCCGAGGGCGTGGGAGCACCCGGGCCGCGGTTCGTCCCCGCCCTCGTGGCCGGATTCCTGATCCTGACCGGCGGACTGCTGGCGATCAACGTCATCCGCACCCCTCGGCACACCGCGGCCACCTCGACCATGGGTCAACTGTCCACCGACATGCTCGAGGACCTGGCCGCGATCGACGACCCCGTCGACTCCCCCACCACGACGTCGCCGGTACCCGCCGCCGACCCGGAGTACGTGCCCGTCGACTACCGCACCACCGGAATCGTGATCGCCGCCCTCATCGGGTTCGCGTTCCTGCTCCAGCCCGTCGGCTGGCTGGTCACCGCCAGCGCGCTGTTCTGGATCGTGAGCCGCGCGCTGGGGAGCAGACGGCCGGTCTTCGACATCGCCGTCTCGGTGATCTTCGCCTCCGTCATCCAGATCGCGTTCTCGGCCGGGCTCGGCCTGGGACTGCCCGCCGGAATCCTCGAAGGAGTCGTGCCGTGGAGCAACTGAGCCTGCTGGGCGAGGGCCTCGCCGGGGTGCTCACCCCGATGAACCTCACCCTCCTGCTGATCGGTGCCCTCCTCGGCACCGCGGTCGGTGTCCTACCGGGACTCGGCTCCGCGATGGCGGTCGCCCTGCTCCTGCCGGTCACCTTCACCCTCGACCCGACCGGCGCCTTCATCATGTTCGCCAGCATCTACTTCGGCGGACTGTTCGGCGACTCGACCTCCGGGATCCTGCTCAACACACCGGGCAACTCGTCCGCCATAGCCACGACGTTCGAAGGGCACCGGATGGCCAAGAGCGGCCGGGCGGCCAAGGCCCTGGGGATCTCGGCGATCGGCGCGTTCACGGGCGGCATGATCGCGTGCGCCTGCGTGGTGATGTTCTCCCCCTATCTGATCGTCCTCGCCCGGGCGTTCTCGTCACCGGAGTACTTCGCTCTGGCGGTGTTCGCCTTCGTCGCCATCTCGGCGGTGGTCGCCGAGTCCGTCGTGAGGGGACTCGCCGCGCTCGGGCTGGGTCTCGCTCTCGCCCTGGTCGGAACCGACTCGATGACCGGCACCCAGCGATTCACGCTGGACAACCCGTCCCTGTTCGAGGGCATCTCGATCATCGTGATCACCGTGGGCCTGCTGGCCCTCGGCGAGGTGCTGCACCAGGCGTCGCGGATCCACCGCGAGGCGCACATCGGCGGTCCGGTGACCACCGAGGGCTCACCGTTCCCGACCCGGAAGGAGATGCGCAGAATCGTGCCCGCCTTCCTCCGCGGCACGGCGTTCGGTCTGCCCTTCGGCACGATCCCGGTCGGCGGCTCCGAGGTCCCGACGTTCCTCGCCTACGGCACCGAGAAGGCACTGGCCGCGCGGCGCCACGACCCCGACTTCGGCACCCGCGGCGCGCTCCAGGGCGTCGCCGCACCCGAGGCCGCGGGCAATGCCACCGCCGGCAGCGCGATGGGGGCGCTGCTCGTCCTGGGCCTGCCGACCTCGGCGACCGCCGCCATGATGCTGGCCGCGTTCCAGCAGTACGGGATGCAGCCCGGTCCCCTGCTGTTCGAGACGAGCGCCGCACTGGTCTGGCCGCTGCTGGCCAGCCTGTTCGTCGGCCTGATCATCCTGTTGATCATCAACCTGCCGTTCGCGGCCGTGTGGGCGAAGCTGCTGCTGATCCCCCGCCACTACCTGTACGCCGGGGTGACGGTCATCGCGATGCTCGGCACCTACGCGATCTCCTCGTCGACGCTCGATCTCTGGATGGTGATCGCGATCGGCATCGTGGGATTCCTCATGCGCCGGTACTCGATCCCGCTGGCCCCGGTGCTGATCGCAGCGATCCTCGGACCGCTGGCGGAGCTCGAACTGCGTCGGTCGCTCGCGCAGTCCGAGGGCGATGTGTCGATCCTGTTCTCCTCGACCATCACCCTCACGCTGTACGCGTTGCTGGCGGCGGCCGTCGCGGCGAGCATCATCCAGCACACCCGGCACCGTCGTCGTCGGCGCGTGGAGGCCGCCGAACGGGTGGAGCCCGCCGCTCGGTGAGGGAACCGCGGGACACGACGAAGGCCGCCCACGACACGTGGGCGGCCTTCGTGATCCTGATCGGTACCGGTGGGGGGACTCGATCCCCCGACCTCACGATTATGAGTCGTGCGCTCTAACCAGCTGAGCTACACCGGCATGCCCTGCCAGTCGGGCGATCGAACCGCCCCGCACAGTGCGAGCCCCCTGACGGAATCGAACCGTCGACCTTTTCCTTACCATGGAAACGCTCTACCGACTGAGCTAAGGGGGCCGGCCACTCCGGTTCGCGAATCACTTCGCGGCTCGGGGTGAAAGCCTCTAGCAGATTACACACACGCTCGAACGGGGCACAAATCGCCCGGTTGGATGGGGTCGGCGCCCCGCTGGCAGGATGAGGGGCATGCGCATCTCCGTGGTCGTCCCCGTCCTCGACGACGCCCACGAGCTCGCCGGGTGCCTCGCGGCCCTGCGTTCCCAGACGAGGCCGCCTGACGAGATCGTGGTGGTGGACAACGGGTGCGCCGACGACAGTGCCGAGGTGGCCCGCGACGCCGGGGCCCGGGTGGTCACCGAGGCCGTGCGGGGCATCCCCTCGGCCACGGCCACCGGTTACGACTCGGCCTCGGGAGACGTGATCGCCCGCCTGGACGCGGACTCCCGCCCGGGCCCGGACTGGGTGCAGCGAATCGAAAAGGCGTTCACCGAGGACCCCGAGCTCGTGGCGATCTCCGGCCCGGGCGAGTTCATCGGGCTGAGCGGCTGGCGGGCCCGCGCCGCCCGGCTGCTCTACATGGACGCGTACTTCGTCTCCGTGGGCGCCGCGATGGCGCACCCGGTGCTGTTCGGGTCGAACCTGGCGATGCGGCGCGAGGCCTGGGATCGCGTGCGGGACGGGGTGAACCGATCGGACCCGGAGCTGCACGACGACATCGACCTGTCGTTCCAGTTCGGTGCCGCCGACCGCCTCCGGGTGGACCGGTCGCTCACCGTGGGCATCTCCGCGCGCCCGTTCGACGATCCCGCCGCGATGCGCCGACGGTTCTCCCGCGCGTTCCGGACGATCGCCCGCAACTGGCGCATCAGCCCGCCCTCGCAACGCTGGATGGCCCGCGTCCAGCGCTGAGGCCTCAGACGCGTCCTCGACGTGCGCGCCCCGGAGGTCGCGTGACCGCGGGGGCGGCGAGCGGCGTCAGGACCAGACGAGCACCGACCACAGCACGATCTGCGTCACGCAGAAGCCCGCCAACATGTTGAGCACCAGGAAGCGCTTCCAGCCCTCGTTGGTGCGCTCGGCATCGGCGTCGGTCACCCCGAC
>NZ_JAALEC010000008.1:0-12947 GCF_014145205.1 Dietzia sp. DQ11-44 | reverse complement strand
TGGTGGTGACGGCGGGCCGACCGGTCGCCCGGACTCGCGGTCCCCCGGCGTACTGGGAAAGGATCTGCAGGCTCATGGGGGTACCTTATCGCCTCCGGTCTCCCCGCCTGCCCGCCGCTCCCGGGGTGCCGCCACCAGACCCGGCGATATCGGGCTGCGGGAGCGCGGGGCGTGGCGGATACTGAGTCCATGCGTGCAGTCCGGATCTCAGAACACGGTGGCCCCGACGTCCTCGAGTCCGTGGAGGTCGACTCTCCCACGCCGGGGCCCGGAGAGGTCCTCGTCCGGACCACCTCCATCGGCGTCAACTACATCGACACCTACTTCCGCGAGGGCGTCTATCAGACCGCGTTGCCGTATATCCCGGGCAGCGAGGGCGCCGGGGTCGTCGAAGCGGTGGGGGCGGGCACGCCCGACCTCGTGACCGGGGACCGGGTGGCATGGTGCCAGGCGCCCGGTTCGTACGCGCAGTACGTGGTCGCCCCGGCGGAGTCCCTGGTCACCGTCCCCGACGGGGTGTCCGACAGCGTCGCCGCGTCGATGCTCCTCCAGGGGCTCACCGCGCACTACCTCATCACCGACACCCATCGTGCGCACGGCGGGGACACGGTCCTGATCACCGCGGGCGCCGGAGGGGTGGGGCAGCTCCTCATACAGATGGCGGTCGCCCGTGGATACCGGGTCATCACCACCACCTCGACTGAGTCGAAGGCGCAGATCTGCAGGGAGCTGGGCGCGCATCAGGTCCTGCTCTATCCGGAGGCGACGCCCGAGAGGGTCCGCGAGCTGTCCGGCGGCGGGGTGGAGGTGGTGTTCGACGGAGTCGGGCGGGACACCTTCGACACCAGTCTGGCCTCGCTCGAGCGGCGCGGCACGCTGGTGTTGTTCGGTGCGGCGAGCGGACCCGTGCCACCGGTGGACCCGCAGCGGCTCAACGCGGCCGGATCGGTGTTCCTGACCCGGCCCAAGCTCGGCGACTTCATCGCGACGACCGAGGAGTACCGCGACCGTGCGGCCGAGGTGATGGAGGGGCTGGTCGACGGGTCGCTGGTCCTCGACGTCGGGGCGACCTTCGGACTCACCGACGCGGCACAGGCGCACCGTGCGTTGCAGTCCCGGCGCACCACGGGGTCGATCACGCTCGACCCCTCGAGGTGACCGATCAGAACAGGGAGAACGCCCCCGACAGGGTCTCGAGGCCGAGAACGGCGTCGATCGACAGGGCCACGAACACCGCGGCCAGGTAGTTGTTCGACAGGATGAACAGCTTGAGGGGCTTGACCTCGACACCTCGGCGCACACCGGCCTCGAGGCGGTGGGCCATGACGATGAACCACACTCCGAAGCCGATCGCGCCCGCCGCGTAGATCCACCCCGCCGCCGGGATGAGCACGAAGGTGCACAGGACCGTTGCCCAGGTGTAGAGGGTGATGCGGCGGGTGACGCCCTCCGCCGACATGACCACCGGCAACATCGGTACTCCGGCGGCCTTATAGTCCTCCTTGTACCGCATGGCCAGGGCCCAGGTGTGGGGCGGAGTCCAGAAGAAGATGATGAGGAACAGGACGATCGCCTGCCACCAGTTGCTCGGTTGACCCTCGGGTAGGTGGTCTGTGATGACCGCCCACGAGACGAGCACGGGCATACACCCGGCGGCGCCACCCCACACCACGTTCTGGGCGGTGCGGCGCTTGAGGATCATCGTGTAGACGAAGACGTAGAAGCAGATCGTCAGCAGGATGAACAGGGCGGCGAGCCAGCTCTGTGCCAGGAGCCCCAGCCACAGCATGCTGGCCGCGCCGAGCACCAGGCCGAAGACCAGCGCGGCCCGGGGGGTCACGGCGTGGCGGGCCAGGGGGCGCCGTTCGGTCCGCTTCATGACCTTGTCGATGTCGGCGTCGACGACCATGTTGAGGGTGTTGGCGCTGGCGGCGCCGAGCCAGCCACCGACCAGCGTCAGCAGCACCAGACCGAGGTGGACCTGCCCGCGGTCGGCCTGCAGCATCGCGGGGATGGCGGCCACCAGGAGCAACTCGATGACGCGCGGCTTGGTGAGGGCGATGTACGACATGACGACGTCGACTACGCGGGCGCGCCCGCTCGCCGGAGCCGGCCGCCCCGAGGACTCTGGAGGGGAGACGGACGGCCCCCCACTCCGGGTCGGGGTGGAATCGTGCACCGGAACTCCTCGCAGCAGATGTCAACGCACTACCCGGCCGATACTACGTCCCCCCTGCACGCTCCGCGAAAGAGCGGGGGCGGGGACGGTCCGACCCCGGTCGCCGGTGACCACTAAGGTGGTCCACGACATACGCGCGGATCCGCGCCGCACCCTCGACCCGGGAGAACCACAAGTGACCAGCGCGTCGGAGATCACCGAGCTCACCACCGCCCGCCACCCGTCCGACTGGACCGAACTGGACACCCGGGCGGTCGACACCGCTCGTGTCCTGGCCGCCGAGGCCGTGCAGAACTGCGGCAGCGGTCACCCGGGCACCGCCATGAGCCTGGCGCCCCTGGCCTACACGCTCTACCAGCGGGTGATGCGACATGACCCGTCGGACCCGAAGTGGGTGGGGCGTGACCGTTTCGTCCTGTCCTGCGGCCACTCCTCCCTCACCCAGTACGTCCAGCTCTACCTCGCCGGATTCGGGCTGGAGCTCGAGGATCTCAAGGCGCTGCGCACCTGGGGATCCAAGACCCCGGGTCATCCCGAGTGGAACCACACCGACGGGGTGGAGATCACCACCGGGCCGCTCGGCCAGGGGCTGGCGTCCGCGGTGGGTATGGCCATGGCCGCCCGGTACGAGCGGGGGCTGTTCGATCCGGAGGCACCCGCCGGGAAGAGCCCGTTCGACCACTTCATCTACGTCGTCGCCTCGGACGGGGACGTGCAGGAGGGCGTGACCGCCGAGGCCTGCTCGCTCGCGGGGACCCAGCAGCTCGGGAACCTCATCGCGGTCTACGACGACAACAAGATCTCGATCGAGGACGACACCCAGATCGCCTTCACCGAGGACGTGGCCGCCCGCTACGAGGCCTACGGCTGGCACGTCCAGACCGTCGACGGGGGTGAGGACATCGAGGCCATCGAGGAGGCGATCGCCGACGCGCGCGCCGTCACGGACAAGCCCTCGATGATCGTCCTTCGCACGGTGATCGCCTACCCCGCCCCCACCAAGATGAACACGGGGGCCTCGCACGGTTCGGCGCTCGGGCAGGCCGAGGTGGACGCGGTCAAGGAGGCGCTCGGCATGGGCGGCACCGAGCCGTTCACCGTGGACGACGAGGTGATCGCCCACACCCGCGCGGCACGCGACCGTGGCGCCCGTGTCCACGCGCAGTGGAGCGACATGTTCCACGCGTGGGCCGAGGCCAACCCCGAGGCGAAGAGCCTCTTCGACCGCCTCTACTCCGGCCAGTTGCCCGAGGGCTGGGACGCCGGGCTCCCGAGTTGGGAGGCCGACCCCAAGGGTGTCGCCACCCGCAAGGCCTCCGCCAAGGCCATCCAGGCACTCGCCGGGACCCTCCCCGAGCTGTGGGGTGGGTCGGCGGACCTGGCGGGGTCCAACAACACCCAGATCGAGGGCGCCGACTCCTTCGGCCCCCCGTCGATCTCGACCGGGATGTGGACGGCGTCCCCGTACGGGCGCAACCTGCACTTCGGCGTCCGCGAGCACGCCATGGGAGCGATCCTCAACGGGATCGCGCTGCACGGTCCCACCCGGCCCTACGGCGGGACCTTCCTCATCTTCAGCGAGTACATGCGCCCGGCCGTCCGGCTCGCGGCCCTCCAGGGCAGCAACGCCTACTACGTGTGGACCCACGACTCGATCGGTCTCGGCGAGGACGGTCCCACCCACCAGCCGGTCGAGCAGCTCGCGGCGCTGCGGGCCATCCCCGGCCTGTCCGTACTGCGGCCGGCGGACGCCAATGAGACGGCGGCGGCGTGGCGCGCGATGCTCATCGCCCTCGACGGCCCCAAGGGGCTGTGTCTGACCCGTCAGGACATCCCTGTCCTGGAGGGCACGGCCGAGTCGGCGCGCGAGGGCGTCGAGCGTGGTGGCTACGTGCTGGCCGAGGCGTCGACCGGATCCCCCGAGGTGATCCTGATGGGTACCGGTTCCGAGGTCCACCTGGCGGTCGAGGCGCGAGAGGTCCTCGAGGCCGAGGGCGTGCCGACCCGGGTGGTGTCGATGCCGTGTGTCGAGTTCTTCGACCAGCAGGATCCGGAGTACCGCGAGTCGGTCCTCCCCCGGTCGGTCCGAGCCCGGGTGAGTGTCGAGGCCGGGATCGCGATGCCGTGGTATCGCTTCCTCGGCGACGCGGGTCGGGCGGTGTCACTGGAGCACTTCGGTGCGTCCGCCCCGTACCAGACCCTGTACTCCGAGTTCGGAATCACCGGCGACGCCGTGGTCGCCGCAGCCCGCGAATCCCTCGCGGCCGTCAACGGGGAGGCATCATGACCAACGCCAATCTCGCCGCACTGAGCGCCGCCGGTGTCTCGGTCTGGCTCGACGACCTGTCCCGCCAGCTGCTCACCTCCGGTGAGCTCGAGGAGCGGATGTCCACCTACTCGGTCGTGGGGGTCACCACCAACCCCGCGATCTTCCAGGCCGCTCTGGGCGACTCGTCGGCCTACGAGTCGGCGCTCGCCGAGGCCGTCCGTGCGGACAGGGACGTCGATTCCGTCGTCCGCGCGCTCACCACCGCGGACGTACGGGACGCCTGTGCGGTCCTGGCCGACGTGTTCGAGGCCACCGACGGCGTCGACGGACGCGTCTCACTCGAGGTCGATCCCCGGCTGGCGGACGACACGGAGGGGACGGTGGCCCAGGCCGTCGAGCTCTCCGCGGTCGTCGACCGGCCCAACCTCATGATCAAGATCCCGGCGACGTCCGCCGGGCTCCCCGCCATCACGGAGGTGATCGGCCGGGGGATCGATGTCAACGTGACCCTCATCTTCTCGGCCGACCAGTACCGCGCGGTCGCGGAGGCGTACCTGGCGGGACTGGAGCGGGCTGCGGAGGCCGGTCACGACCTCTCCCGCATCCATTCCGTGGCCTCGGTGTTCGTCAGCCGACTCGACACCGAGATCGACTCCCGTCTGCCGGCGGACTCCGACCTGCGTGGCAGGGCGGGGCTGGCCAACGCGCGGCTGTGTCAGGACGTCTACGACGAGGTCTACGACACCTCCGGTCGTTTCGGTGACCTCGCCGCCCGGGGTGCCCGTCCCCAGCGGCTGCTCTGGGCGTCCACCGGCGTCAAGGACCCCGCCTACCCCGACACCATGTACGTGAGCGGCCTGGTCACCCACGGCACCGTCAACACCATGCCGTTCGCGACCATGGAGGCGTTCGCGGACCACGGCGTCCTCGAGGGGGACACCGTCCGGGGCACCGGTGGGGACTCGCGTGAGACCCTCGAGGCGCTGCGTGCGGAGGGGATCGACCTCGACGAGGTCTTCACGCTGCTCGAGCAGCAGGGCGTGAGCAAGTTCGTCAGCGCGTGGGACGACCTCATCGCCACGGTGACCTCGCGTATCGACGAGATCCCCTCGGGGTCGTGACCGACCCGGACAGTCGGCCCTCCCCGGCCGTCGGCGACCCCGTCGGCGGACCGGAGGGGTCGGCCAACCCGCTCCGCGATCCGCGGGACCGGCGGCTGCCACGGATCGCCGGCCCGTCCGGGCTCGTCATCTTCGGCGTCACCGGCGACCTGTCCAAGAAGAAGCTCATCCCCGCCGTCTACGACCTCGCGAACCGGGGTCTGCTCCCCCCGGGCTTCTCCCTCATCGGCTTCGGTCGACGCCGGTGGACCCACTCCGAGTTCGCCGAGTTCGCCCGTGAACACGCCCGGGAACGGTGCCGTACCCCGTTCCGGGAGGACGTCTGGGAACAACTGGCGGCGGGACTGCGGTTCGTCACCGGGACCTTCGACGACGACGAGGGCTTCGACCACCTGGCGGAGCAGCTGACGGCTCTGGAGGTCGACCGGGGCACGGCCGGGAACTACGCGTTCTACCTGTCCGTCCCCCCGGACGACTTCCCCACGGTCTGTCGGCACCTCGACCGGACCGGATGCACCAGGGCGGTCGACGGATCGTGGCGCCGCGTGGTGATCGAGAAGCCCTTCGGTCACGATCTGGCGAGTGCCCGCGAGCTCAACGCCGTGGTGGGTGCCGTCTTCCCCGAGGACTCGGTGTTCCGCATCGACCACTACCTGGGCAAGGAGACGGTCCAGAACATCCTCGCCCTGCGCTTCGCCAACCAGCTCTTCGAGCCGGTGTGGAACGCCAATCACGTCGACCACGTGCAGATCACCATGGCCGAGGACATCGGTCTGGGCGGCCGCGCCGGCTACTACGACGGCATCGGGGCGGCGCGCGACGTCATCCAGAACCACCTCATCCAGCTCATGGCACTGGTGGCGATGGAGGAACCCACGGACTTCTCGGCCGCCGCGCTGCGGGCGGAGAAGACCAAGGTCCTCGAGTCCACCTCACTGGCGCTGCCGATCTCCGAGACCGCGGCCCGGGGTCAGTACTCCGGTGGGTGGCAGGGGTCCGAGCAGGTCGTGGGGCTCAAGGACGAGGACGGGTACGACCCGTCCTCCACCACCGAGACCTACGCCGCGATCACCCTCGAGGTCCACAACCGACGCTGGGCCGGGGTCCCGTTCTATCTGCGCACCGGCAAACGGCTGGGCCGTCGTGTCACCGAGATCGCGGTGGTCTTCCGACGCGCGCCGCACCTGCCCTTCGACGCGACCATGACCCAGGAACTGGGTCAGAACGCCCTGGTGATCCGCGTCCAGCCGGACGAGGGCGTCACGCTGCGGTTCGGGTCCAAGGTGCCCGGGACCGCGATGGAGGTCCGCGACGTCAACATGGACTTCGCCTACGGCGAGGCGTTCACCGAGTCCTCGCCCGAGGCCTACGAGCGGTTGATCCTGGACGTGTTGCTCGGCGAGCCGTCACTCTTCCCCGTCTCGCGCGAGGTGGAGTTGAGCTGGATGTTGCTCGATCCCGTCCTCGACGAGTGGTCGGCCGGCGGCACCCCGGAGCAGTACCAGGCCGGGACGTGGGGCCCGCGTGGTGCCGACGAGATCCTGGCCCGCAGTGGCCGCGCATGGAGGCGACCGTGATCATCGACCTGCCCGACACCTCGACCCGCGAGATCTCCAAGAAGCTCGTGCAGATCCGCGAGGACGCGGGCCTGAGCACCATCGGCCGGGTGCTGACGCTGATCGTCCTCACCGACCACGTCCGCGGCAGCGAATCCGCGATCGAGGCGGCCAACGAGGCCAGCCGGGAGCACCCGTGCCGCGTGATCGTGGTGATCCGCGGCAACCGTGCCAGGGCGGACCGGCTCGACGGTCAGATCCGGGTCGGTGGCGATGCGGGGGCGGCCGAGGTCGTGGTCCTGCGGACCTCGGGGGCGATGGCGTCGCAGTCCGCCTCGTTGGTCACCCCGCTGCTCCTCCCCGACACCCCTCTCGCGGTGTGGTGGCCCAGGCATTCGCCGACACTGCTGTCCGAGGACAAGGTGGGCCGACTCGCGCGTCGCCGGATCGTGGACTCCGACGCCGAGGGCCACCCCACGGACGCACTGGCCAAGCGGGCGGCCGGATACTCCCCGGGTGACACCGATCTCGCCTGGGCCCGGGTCACGCACTGGCGTTCCCTGCTGGCGGCCACGCTGGACCGGCCGCCGTTCGAGACGATCACCGGCGCCACGGTGTGCGGCCCCGAACGGGCCGCGTCCGTGGACCTCGCCGGTGGGTGGCTCGCCTCCCGTCTCGGGATCGACGTCCATCGCGCGGTGGGGCCGAGGATGGTCGTCCTGGAGCGTGCCTCCGGATCGATCGTCATCGAGCAGGTGAGCCCCACCTCCGCGGAGCTGCGGATCACCGGTCACTCCCCCACACGGGTGACGTTGGTGAAACGGAGCGTGGCGGACTGCCTCGCCGAGGAGCTGCGCCGCATGGACACAGACGGTGTGTACGCCGACGCACTCGCGAACCACGATCGCGTGATCTACACCTCGGCCTCCGTCCGCTGAGCGGGGCCGCCCACGTACCGGACGACCGAGACCCGACACCACAGGAGGACCGATGTCCCACATCCGTCATCTCGTCCACGCCGACCCCGACGCGCTCGCCACCGCGGCCGCCCGGGACGCGGTGGAGCATCTGACCGAACGGATCGCCGCCGCCGGACGGGCGAGTCTGTCGCTGACCGGGGGCTCGGTGGGGGTCAAGACCGCCGCCGCGCTCGCCGACTCGACCGTGGAATGGGAGAAGGTCACGATCTTCTTCGGCGACGAACGCTTCGTTCCCGCCGATCACCCGGAACGCAACGACGGCCAGCTGGACGAGGCACTGCTCGACTCCCTGGGGGACCGTCCGACAGTGCATCGCTGGCCCGCGAGAACCGGGCAGGACAGCGATGTCGACTCCGCCGCCGAGCGCTTCCTCGAGTCACTGACGATCCCCGCCGGGGACGATCCGATCTTCGACGTGACCATCCTCGGGATGGGCCCGGAGGGCCACATCGACTCCATCTTCCCCCACACGCCGGCGGTCGCCGAGACGGAGCGGTTGGTCGTGGGGGTCCGCGACTGCCCCAAGCCGCCTCCGGAGCGGCTGACGTTCACCCTCCCGGCGGTTCGTCGCTCGCGGCACATCCTGGTGGTGGCCGCAGGTGAGGGCAAGGCGGAGGCGGTCGCCGAGGGAATCGGCGGGGCCTCACCGTCGGACTGGCCGGTGGCCGGCGCGGTGGGCACCGAGTCCACGACCTACCACCTCGACGTGGGCGCGGCGTCCGCACTGAACTGATCCGCGGGCACCCTGGTCACCGGGGACCCGTCTCTCGGCCACCGACAACCGGGTGTCCACGACGACGGGGTGCGCCCCTCCTCGCGGAGGTGCGCACCCCGTGTCGACGCGCCGGGCGGCGCGACGGTCAGCCGGTCAGACGGTCAGGCGGTCAGACGGTCAGCCGAACCGGACCAGGAGTCCGACGGCGACGATGGCGATGAGCCACAGGATCGCGACGACCACGGTCACGCGGTCGAGGTTGCGCTCCACGACACTGGACCCGGAGAGGCTGGACTGGACGCCACCGCCGAACAGCGAGGACAGTCCGCCCCCCTTGCCGCGGTGCAGCAGGATGAACAGCATCAACAGCAGGCTGGTGGCGACGAGGAAGATGTCCAGGGCGAGCTTCATGTGCGGATCGGGCCTTACGTCAGGTCGGGGTGGTCGGAGGACGACTGGTCCAGACTACCCGGTGAGGTCTCCAGGGCGAATCCCGGCGCGCCCGCCCGTGTCGGGGCGGCCACGCCGGGCCTGTCGACTCAGGGCAGTGGACCGCCGGCGGCGATGGCCGAGAGCTGGGCGAACTCGTCGGGCTTGAGCGAGGACCCGCCCACGAGACCACCGTCGACGTCGGGCTGCTCGAGCAGCTCGCCGATGGTGGAGGAGTTGACGCTCCCGCCGTACAGGACCCGCATCTGATCCGCGATCTCGGGTCCGGCCAGCTCGGTGAGGGCCGCGCGGATCGCGGCGCAGACCTCCTGCGCATCCGCCGCCGAGGCGGTCTTCCCCGTGCCGATGGCCCACACGGGCTCGTAGGCGATCACGGTGGAGGCCAGTTGTCCCTTGTCCAGACCCGCGAGGGATCCCTTGAGCTGCTCGACGACGAACCCCACGTGGTCGCCGGCCTCGCGGGTCTCGAGCTTCTCCCCCACGCAGACGATCGGGCTGAGGCCGTGCTTGTGGCACGCCGCGGCCTTGGCGGCGACCAGCTCGTCGGTCTCCGAATGGTATTCGCGACGCTCGGAGTGGCCGACCACGACATAGGTGCACCCCAGTTTGGCGAGCATCCCCGCCGAGATCTCACCGGTGTACGCACCGGACTCGTGGACCGACACGTCCTGCGCTCCGTAGGCGAAGCCGAGCTTGTCCCCCTCGATCACGATCTGTACACCGCGGATGTCGGTGTACGGAGGGATGAACGCCACCTCCACCTTCTCGAGGTACTTCTCGGGCAGTGCGAACGCCACCTTCTGCACGAGAGCGATCGCCTCGAGGTGGTTGAGGTTCATCTTCCAGTTTCCGGCGATGAGCGGGGTGCGTGCCATGTCGTCTCCTGTGGGTCGGCGCGTGCGGATCAGTTGTTGCTGCGTTCGAGGGCGGTGACCCCCGGGAGTTCCTTGCCCTCGAGGTACTCGAGCGACGCTCCGCCGCCGGTCGAGATGTGCGAGAAGTTCTCCTCGCCGAGCCCGAGCGTCCGGACGGCTGCCGCGGAGTCGCCGCCGCCCACCACCGAGAACGCACCGTTGCGGGTGGCCGTGATGATCGCCTCGGCGACGCCACGGGTACCGGCCGAGAACGCCTCGAACTCGAAGACGCCCATCGGGCCGTTCCAGAAGACGGTCTTGGCGGCGGACAGCTTCTCGGTGAACAGGGCCACGGACTCGGGACCGATATCGAGCCCCATCCGGCCGTCGGGAATCGCGTCGGCCGGCACCGTGGTGTGCGCCGCGTCGGCGGCGAACCCGTCGGCCGCCACGACGTCGACCGGCAGGGTGATCACGTCGCCGAACTTGTCGAGCAGGTCCTTGCAGGTGCCGATCATCTCCTCCTGGAGGAGCGAGGACCCGACGCCGTGGCCCTGTGCGGCGAGGAAGGTGAAGCACATACCGCCGCCGATGACCAGGGTGTCGACCTTGGGGGCGAGGGCCTCGATCACGGCGAGCTTGTCCGAGACCTTGGAGCCGCCGAGCACCACGGCGTAGGGGCGCTCGGCGTCCCCGGTCAGACCGGCGAGGACCTCGACCTCACTCTGGACCAGGTCACCGGCGTAGGCGGGGAGCACCTCGGCGATGTCGTAGACCGACGCCTGGGCGCGGTGGACCACCCCGAACCCGTTGGACACGAAGGCGCCGTCCTCCCCCACGAGGCTCGCCAGCTCGGCGGCCAGAGCAGCACGCTCGGCGGGGTCCTTGCTGGTCTCACGGGGGTCGAAGCGGATGTTCTCGACCAACAGCACGTCGCCGTCGGTCAGCCCGTTGGCGCGCTCACGGGCATCCGGCCCCACCACGTCGCCCGCCAGCTGCACGTAACGGCCCAGCTCGTCTCCCAGCTTCTCCGCGACGGGGGCCAACGAGAACGCGGGATCGGCCGCACCCTTCGGCCGGCCCAGGTGCGCTGTGATCACCAGTGCGGCGCCGGCGTCGAGGAGGGAGTTGAGGGTGGGCAGTGAGGCCGTGATCCGGCCGGAGTCGGTGATGGTCGATCCGTCGAGCGGGACGTTGAGGTCGCAGCGGACGAGGATCTTGCGACCTTCGACGCCGGCGTCGAGCAGGTCCTGGAGAGTGCTCACTGCCATGGGGTGGGGCTCCTGTCGGGAGGACGGTGGTGGTGTGGTGCGGGTGGTGTGGGTCGACATCGGTGGTGCGGGTGATGTACCTCGGGCCCGGCCGGGACGCTCTGGGCGTTCCCGGACCGGGCCCGGTGTGATGCAGGGTCGTCAGGCCCGAGGGCTCTTACAGCGACTTGCCGACCAGGCCGATGATGTCGGCGAGGCGGTTGGAGTAGCCCCACTCGTTGTCGTACCAGGACGCGATCTTGATCTGGCCGTCGATGGCCTTGGTCAGCGGCGCGTCGAAGATCGAGGAGTGCGGGTCGCCGACGATGTCGGAGGAGACGATGGGGTCCTCGGTGTACTTCAGGATGCCCTTCATGGGGCCCTCGGCCGCGGCCTTGATCGCGGCGTTGACCTCGTCGACGGAGGCCTTCTTCTCGAGCTCGACCGTGAGGTCGGTGAGCGAACCGGTGGGCAGCGGGACGCGCACGGCGTAACCGTCGAACTTGCCCTTGAGCTCGGGCAGGACCAAAGCGACCGCCTTGGCGGCACCGGTGGAGGTGGGCACCATGTTGATGCCGGCGGCGCGGGCGCGACGCATGTCGCTGTGGGGGGCGTCCTGCAGGTTCTGATCCTGGGTGTAGGCGTGGATCGTGGTCATGAGGCCCTTGATGATCCCGAACTCGTCGGAGAGGATCTTGGCGACCGGCGCGAGGCAGTTGGTGGTGCAGGAGGCGTTGGAGATGATCGTCTGCGAGCCGTCGTACTCGTGGTCGTTGACGCCCATGACGATGGTGATGTCCTCGTTCTTGGCCGGCGCCGAGATGATGACCTTCTTGGCGCCACCCTCGAGGTGGCCCTTGGCCTTCACGGCGTCGGTGAAGATGCCGGTGGACTCGACGACGACGTCGACACCGTAGTCACCCCACGGCACGGACGCGGGGCCCTCCTTGACCGCGAGGGCGCCGATCTTGGTCCCACCGACGGTGATCGACGAGTCGTCGAACGTGACGTCCTTGCCCAGGCGGCCGAGGATCGAGTCGTACTTGAGCAGGTGAGCGAGCATGTCGTTCGTGGTGAGGTCGTTGACGGCCACGATCTCGATATCCGTCTTGCCCTCGGCCTTCAGTGCCTCCACCGCGCGGTAGAAGTTGCGGCCGATACGTCCGAATCCGTTGATGCCTACGCGCACGGTCACGTGATGTCTCCTTATAGGTGGTGCGAGAAAAATACCCCTGAGGGCTGGGTGGTGCCCGGGGACGTGACCCAGACTACCCGCCCCATGTGGGGGCTGTGCAGGGTCCGCAGACCACGGATCAGTCTTCGTCGAGCATGTCCTCGGTCACGACGGACTCGGTGTCCGGGATACCCAGATCGGCTGCTTTGCGGTCGGCCATGGACAGCAGTCGGCGAATCCGGCCGGCCACCGCGTCCTTGGTCATGGGTGGGTCGGCGAGCTGGCCCAGTTCCTCGAGCGAGGACTGACGGTGTTGGACGCGCAGCTCACCCGCGGCCAACAGGTGGTCCGGGACGTCCTCGGCCAGGATTTCGAGCGCACGCTGGACGCGGGCGGCCG
>NZ_JAALEC010000089.1:0-3320 GCF_014145205.1 Dietzia sp. DQ11-44 | reverse complement strand
CGGCTGGACCGTGTACGTCACCGGACGCTCGGCCGAGCGACTGCAGGCCACGGTCGACGCCGCGGCCGGCGCCTCCGGCCGGGTGCTCCCCCTCGAGTGCGACCACGGCCGGGACGACGAGATCGTCGCCGTCGTCGCCCGCATCGTCGCCGACACCGGGCGCCTGGACCTGCTGGTCAACAACGTGTGGGCCAACCCCAAGGGCTTCATGGGGTTCAACGGCACGTTCTGGGAGCGGCCCGCCGGCGACTGGGACGCCCTCATGGGCGTCGGTCTGCGCGCGCACTACGTCGCCAGCTGCGAGGCCGCCAAGGTGATGGTCCCGCAGGGGTCGGGCCTGATGGTCAACATCTCGTCCTTCGGGTCGCGCTCGCCGTTCCACACCGTGCTCTACGGGATGAGCAAGACCGCCCTGGACAAGATGGCCTCGGACATGGCGCACGAGCTCGTCGGGACCGGCGTGTCCACCCTGTCGCTGTGGCTCGGCCTCATCCGCACCGAACTCATCCTGTCGTTGGGGATGGACGACTTCAACGGCTTCCCCCTGGACCGGGCCGAGGACCCGACCTTCGTCGGCCGCGTGATCGCGGCACTGGCCGACGATCCGTCGCTGCCGGCGCTGAGCGGGTCCACGGTGATCACGGCCGAATACGGTCGCGAGCACGGGGTGACGAACGACGACGGCGAGGTGCCGCTGTCGCACCGGGGCGCCTTCGGCGGTGGTCCGCTCTTCCCGCCGGTGACGGACGAGCAGCTGGGGATCACGACGGTCGACGAGGTAGCCGAGGCCGGCGGGCACAACGGATTCGTGGGGAGGTGACGGTGTCTCCCCGAGGGATCGGCGAGTTCGACGACCCGCTGGAGCGCCTCGAACGCAACGAACGCCAGGCCAGCCAGGCCATCCGCTACGTCCTGCTGTCCGCCTCGGCCGTGGTCATCTTCGCGGTCGCGCTCGTCGCGGTGGGCGGCGGCATCGGCGAGGAGTGCACGGAACCCGGCGGCACGTGCCTGACCTCCGACCGGGTCGAGGTGGTGCTGCTGCCGCTTCTGCTGTCGGTGATCCTGTCCGTGACCGCGGGGGTCAAGACCTACCGGCGGTGGAAGCAGCACATCAGGTGGCGGCCGTGGCTGTTCGCCAGCTACGCCATGTGGATGATCACCACCACCTACCTGATCGGCTCGTCCTCGGCGGTGTTCGTGCAGGTGGGCTGACCCCTCCACCCGACCGGGACCTCACACCTCCCGGCCCTCTCACGGCACGATGTTGACCATCTTCCCCGGCACCACGATGACCTTCTTCGGGGTCGCCCCGGCGAGGTTGGCCTGCACCTTCTCGTCGGCCAGGGCCGCCGCCTCGACCTCGGTCGGCGTCGCGTCCGCAGGGACGGTGATGCGCGAGCGCACCTTGCCCTTGATCTGCACCGGGTACTCCACCGAGTCCTCGACCAGGTAGGACTCGTCGTGCTCGGGGAACGGGCCGTGGGCCAGCGACCCCGTGTGCCCGAGCCGCGACCACAGCTCCTCGGCCAGGTGCGGGGCGACGGGGGCGACCATCAGCACCAGAGGTTCGACGGCCGACCGCGGCGCTCCCGGCCCCTCGGTCGGGTAGGCCTTGGTGAGGTGGTTGACGTACTCGATGAGCTTGGCGATCGCGGTGTTGTCGCGCAGGCCCGCGAAGTCGTCGCGGACCCCCGCGATGGCCTTGTGCAGCGCCTTGAGCACGTCCTGCGGCGGCTCCTCCTCGGTCACCCGGGCCTGCCCGGTGGACTCCTCGATCACTACTCGCCACAGCCGCTGCAGGAAGCGGTGCGCCCCCACGACGTCCTTGGTGGCCCAGGGCCGTGAGGTGTCGAGCGGGCCCATGGACATCTCGTACACGCGCAGCGTGTCGGCGCCGTACTCGTCACAGATCTCGTCGGGCGAGACGGAGTTCTTGAGCGACTTGCCCATCTTCCCGTACTCCTGGAACACCTCGGGAGCGTCCGGGGAACCGTCCAGATAGAACTTCCCGTCCCGCTCCTCTACATCTGCAGCAGGCACGTAGACCCCGCGCGAGTCAGTGTAGGCGAACGCCTGGATGTACCCCTGGTTGAACAGCCTGCGGTAGGGCTCCTCGCTGGTCACGTGGCCGAGGTCGAACAGGACCTTGTGCCAGAACCGCGAGTAGAGCAGGTGCAGCACGGCGTGCTCGACTCCACCGACGTAGAGGTCCACTCCCCCGGGGTCGCCCTCGCCGTGGGTCTCGGGCCGCGGACCGGTCCAGTAGCGCTCGTTCTCCAGCGCGCACAGCTCGTCCGGGTTCGTGGGATCGATGTAGCGCAGCTGGTACCAGCTGGAGCCCGCCCAGTTGGGCATCACGTTGGCGTCGCGGGTGTAGGTCTGCACGCCGTCGCCGAGATCCAGCTCGACGGTCATCCACTCGGTGGCCTTGGCCAGCGGCGGGGAGGGCATCGAGTCGGCGTCGTCGGGGTCGAAGGACACGGGCTTGTAGTCCTCGACCTCGGGCAGCTCGACGGGCAGCAACTCGTCGGGCAGCGCGTGCGGGACGCCGTCGGAGTCGTAGACCACGGGGAACGGCTCGCCCCAGTAGCGCTGGCGGGCGAAGAGCCAGTCCCGCAGCTTGTACTGGACGGTCCCCTCCCCCGTGCCCTCGCCCTCCAGCCAGGCGATGGTCGCGGCCTTGGCCTCGTCCACGCCCAGACCGTCGAGCGACAGCCCGCGCTCGTTGGTCGAGTTCACCGCCACGCCGTCACCCGCGTACGCCTCGGCCCGCACGTCCAGCTCGCGCCCGTCGGCCGGGGCCACCACCTGCACGATCGGCAGACCGAAGGCCGTGGCGAACTCGTGGTCCCGGGAGTCGTGGGCGGGCACGGCCATGATCGCCCCGGTGCCGTAACCCATCAGCACGTAGTCGGCCACAAACACCGGGACCTGCTCGCCGTTGACCGGGTTGACGGCGTAGGCACCGGTGAAGACGCCGGTCTTGTCCTTGTTCTCCTGGCGCTCCAGATCGGACTTGGTGGCGGCCCGGCGGCGGTACTCCCGCACGGCCTCGGCCGGCGAGGAGTGCCCGCCGGTCCAGCGCTCGTCCAGCTCGCCGGCGGAGCCGCCCACACCGTCCACCCCGCCGGCGGCGACGGTCTCAGGCCAGAACGGCCCGGCCAGCTCGTCGACCAGCGGATGCTCGGGCGAGAGCACCATGTAGGTGGCACCGAACAGGGTGTCCGGGCGGGTGGTGAACACCTCGATGGACCGATCCGCCACGGCGAAGCGGACGCGGGCGCCCTGCGAGCGGCCGATCCAGTTGCGCTGCATGGACA
>NZ_JAALEC010000088.1:0-1685 GCF_014145205.1 Dietzia sp. DQ11-44 | reverse complement strand
TGGCCGAGCATCGTGACCGCCTGTTCCCGGGCGAGTTGTTCGCCGACCTGTTTCCCTCTGGCCGGGGCCGGCCGTCGATCCCGGGTGAGGTGATCGCCTCGGTGATCGTGCTGCAAGCCTTGTTCGGGCACTCCGATCGGGAGGCGGTCGATGCGTTGACGTTCGACCTGCGGTGGAAAGCCGCGTGCGGGTACGCGGTCGATGCGAAGGGTTTCGATTCGTCGACGTTGACGTATTGGCGGCGCCGGCTGGCCGCCAGTGACCGACCGCAGCGGATCTTCGAGGTGGTACGCCAGGTCATCGCCGAGACCGGTGCGGTCAGGACCAAGACCCGCCGCGCCCTGGACTCGACGGTCCTGGATGACGCGGTGGCCCGTCAGGACACGATCGCCCAGCTCATCGCGCAGATCCGCCGGGTGGGCCGCGAGGTGCCCGGGGCGAGAGAGTTTATCTCCACCGAGTGCACCCGGTTGGCGGCGCTGTGCGGGCAGGACTACACCGTCGCCGGTAAGCCCCGCATCGCCTGGGATGACCAGGCTGCCCGGGACGAGCTCGTTTCCGCCCTGGTGGGCGATGCTCTGGCACTGCTTGAGGCTCTGGATGTGGAGGCGATCACCGCCGCCGGGGGCAGACCGGCCGAGGCGGTGGCGCTGTTGGCGTTGGTGGCCGGCCAGGACGTCGAGCCGGCCGACGGTTCTGATGGCACTGACGGGCGGTGGCGTATCGCCCGCCGCACCGCGCCGGATCGGGTGATCTCCACCGTGGACCCCGATGCCCGGCACGCACACAAGACCCGACAACGCCGCCAGGACGGGTTCAAGGCCCACATCGTGGTCGAACCCGACACCGGCCTGACCACGATGTGCTCGCTGACCAAGACGAACGGCCCGGCCAACTCGGATGCCGCGGTCGGTGCGGGGCTGGTCACCGCCGATCCCACCATCGGCGCCGGCGAGCAGATCGAGGTGCTCGGCGATTCCGCCTATGCCAGCGGCGACATGCTGGGCACCCTCGCCGGTAAAGGATGGCTGCCCCTGGTTAAGCCGTGGCCGCTACGGCCCGCGGTCGAGGGCGGGTTCACCCTCGATGACTTCACTTTCGATGCGGCGGCGGGCACGCTGACCTGTCCCGGCAACATCACGCGACGGCTCTCGGCGAAGGGCAACGCCACGTTCGGCGTGGCGTGTCGTGGTTGCCCCCTGCGCCAGCGATGCACCACCTCAGCCGCCGGCCGCAAAGTAGAACTCGGTGAGCACCACCTGCTGCAACGCCAGCACCGCCAACGCGCCAGCGGCGAGGACTTCCAAACCGTCTACCGCCAGCACCGACCGATGGTGGAACGCTCGATCGCCTGGCTGACCCGAGGCGCTCGCCGCGTGCCGTACCGCGGGGTCGACAAGAACAACAACTGGCTCCACCACCGCGTTGCCGCCCTGAACCTGCGCCGACTGCTCTCGATGGGCCTGACCCACCAGAACGGAACCTGGGCCCTGGCCTGACCAGCCCGCCCGGGCGAGGACTCCCGCCCCGGCAGACCGCCGAACACGACCCGCGGCCACCGGCCAGATCCCATCTCCGGACCAGATACCTCAGCCCCCGCAGCCGCGAAAAAGCCACACCGCCATGCCCCCACCCCGCCCACCGCTCTCGCGGCCAAGATCACAGCTTGTTCAGCAGTCTCCTAG
>NZ_JAALEC010000087.1:0-3571 GCF_014145205.1 Dietzia sp. DQ11-44 | reverse complement strand
GCACCAGGCCATCGGCGGCCGTGAGCGCGTTGCGCATGGGCTCCACCGGCGGATAGGGGTCGAACGTCCGGACGTCCTCCGTCGTCCACCCGTCCACGAAGCGCTCGTCCAGGGGCGCGCCGTCCCGTTCGAGTCGGTACGGACCGGGCACATCCGCGCGGGCCAGGGTCCACACGACCTGGGCGGCGAACTGTGTGGTGGCCTGGCTGCTCAGCACCGGGAGTCCGGTGAAGTCGATGGAGGTCCCGCTGACGTCCTCCCCCTCGGTGGTCTCGTCGGGGCGGACCGACACCGAGGAGGGGACCCGGGACAGCACGGCGGACTCGAGCCCGGGGCGGGGCCCGGTGGCGAGCAGGTTGACCAGCGAGAAACCCAGGTCGGTCCGGTCCGCGGCCGTCCACCGCGTGTCGGGGACCAGCGAGTCCCCGGATCCGGAGAGGAAGAACAGGTCACGCTGGGCGTAGGTGGAGACGAACTCGGTCCGTTCGATCACGACCCCCGGGGGCAACCGGTCGATGCGCCACTGGCCGTCCCGCCGGGCCAGGCCGATGGTCACCTCCAGCTGCCCCACGTCCTCCCTGAAGATGCCGCCGGGGTCGAGTGAGCCGACCTTCTCGGCGCGCAGCGTGTACTCGGCCCGGTCCGCGCCCCGTCCACCCTCCGCGCTGAGGTCCGCCCGGAGGACGATCGTCGTCTCGGCGGAGTCGTCCCAGGTCTCGGCCGCCTCCGGGGTGAGGAACTGACGGGCCGCCGCGTGTCGCTGGTCGGCGATCGCGGCCGCCTTGAGAAAGTCCCGGACGAGGAGGTCCGGCTCCTGGTCGGGCACCGGGGTGGGGACGGCCAGGCCGGCCCCGGACGGCGAGAAGGTGTCGATGACCTGGGGCGACGACGACGAGGGCAGCGTCGCGCACCCGGTGGCACCGAGCGCGGCCACGCAGACCAGCGCCACCGCCGCGACCAGAGCCCGCACACGGTTCACGAGCGGGCCTCCTCGGTCCCGGGGACGCGGTCCAGCGGGGTCGGGGACCCGGTGCTCACCAGCCGCGCCTCGTCCTCCGGGGTCAACGGCAGCGGGCTCGAGGTGAGGGTGCCCCCGTGGCGCCGGGGGATGGTCAGCCGGAAGCACGACCCCTCCCCGGGGCTGCCCCAGCAGTCCAGCCGGCCGCCGTGCAGCTTGGCGTCCTCGAGCGCGATCGCCAGACCGAGTCCGGTCCCGCCCGACCGACGGACCCGGGAGGGATCCGCCCGCCAGAAGCGGTTGAACACGAGCGACTCCTCGCCGGGCTTGAGCCCCACGCCGTGATCGCGCACCGAGACCGCGAGCGCCGCCTCGGACCCGCGGAGGGTCACCCGGACGGGCTTGGACTCCGAGTGGTCGAGTGCGTTGGCCACCAGGTTGCGCAGGATGCGCTCCACCCGTCGGGAGTCCACCTCGGCCACCACCGGCTCGGCCGGCATGTCCAGCTCGACCTGTACGCCCGCCGACTCCGCGATGTGCGACACGGTGGACACCGCGTCCTCGACCGCCCCCCGCACGTCCAGCGCGGTCACCGAGAGCTCGGCCATTCCGGCGTCGTGGCGGGAGACCTCCAGGAGGTCGGTGAGAAGGCTCTCGAACCGGTCGAGTTCGGACTCCAGCAGCTCGACGGCCCGCTTGGTCGGGGGGTCGAGGTCACCGGCGGAGTCGGAGATGATGTCCGCCGCCATCCGGACAGTGGTCAGCGGGGTGCGCAGCTCGTGCGAGACGTCCGAGGTGAAACGCTTCTGCAGGTCGCCGAACTCCTCCAGCTGGGTGATCTGGTCGGACAGGCTCTGTGCCATGTCGTTGAACGCCATCGCCAGTCGGGCGACGTCGTCCTCTCCCCGGATCACCATCCGTTCCTTGAGGTGACCGTTGGCGAACCGCTGCGCGATCGACGCCGCCTGGCGGACCGGCAGCACCACCTGCCGTGCGACCATCCACGCGATCGCCGCACTGAGCACGATGATCGCCAGGCCGGCGGTCGCGACGATCCCGCGCATGATCCCGAGCGTCTGTTCCTCGGCGATGAGCGGATAGACCAGGTAGAGCTCGAGCCCGGGGATCGACGAGTCCGTCGGCGTCCCGATGATCAGCGCCTTGGCGGGCTCTCCCCGGAAGTCGACCGTGACGTACTGGTAGGCGACCCGGCCCCGCTGGACCAGCGACTGCAACTCCGGGGGCACCTGCGAGTCGGCCGGGCTGACGACCTGCCCGCGCCCGGTCTGGTCGGGCACCACCAGGATCGGGTCGAAGGTGCCCGCGTGCACCAACTCCCCGTCGGAGGCGATGCCCCGCTCCCCCAGTGCGCTGCGCGCCTGGTCGAGGCGGGACTGCTCACTGGTCCCCTCGTCGGTCGCGGCGATCTGCGCCTCGACGGTGACCCGCAGCCGGCCAGCCTGCTCGACCGCGGCGTCCAGTTTGGTCGAGAGCAACTGCGCGGCCATCTGGCTCTGCAGCATGAACGCGATCGTGAGGATCACGCCCATGGACAGCGCGAGGGTCGAGGTGACCACCCGGAGCTGGAGGGATCGCCGCCACATGCGCGCGAACCGCATCCCCAGGACGGTGAGGTCCAGTTCCCGGATCCGCTCCAGGAGGGTCGACGACGAGTCGGTCATGTCCCGGGTGTCGCGCTCGTCGCCGGAGGACGCCGCCGCGTCGTCCGGGCGACGTGCGGTCACGAGACCGGACCGGCCTTGTACCCGACTCCGCGCACGGTGAGGACGACCTCGGGGTTCTCCGGGTCCTTCTCGATCTTCGCGCGCAGGCGCTGGACGTGCACGTTGACCAGCCGGGTGTCGGCCGAGTGACGGTAGCCCCAGACGTGTTCGAGCAGGACCTCGCGGGTGAAGACCTGGCGGGGCTTGCGGGCGAGCTCCACCAACAGGTCGAACTCCAACGGCGTGAGCGGGATCGGCGTGCCCTCACGCGTCACGGTGTGGGCGGGCACGTCGATCGTCACATCACCGATGTGCAGGAGTTCACTCGGTTCGTCCTCACCCCGGCGCAGACGCGCCCGGATGCGGGCCACGAGCTCCTTGGGCTTGAACGGCTTCATGATGTAGTCGTCGGCTCCGGACTCCAACCCCAGGACCACGTCCACGGTGTCCGTCTTGGCCGTGAGCATGACGATCGGCACCCTGGACTCGCCGCGGATGTCCCGACACACGTCGATCCCGCTCCGGCCCGGGAGCATGAGGTCGAGCAGGACCAGATCGGGCTGGACCGCCCGGAAGGTCTCGATGGCCTGGACGCCGTCGCCCACGACCTCGGTCTCGAACCCCTCGCCCCGCAGGACGATGGTGAGCATCTCTGCCAGTGCGGCGTCGTCGTCGACGACGAGGATCTTCGGGGTCATTGTCACCACTTGTGTCGGCGTGAGTGTCGGCATGTGTCCATGGAGACCTTACCCGGCCGCACCGACGGGCCGGGCCCACGGCTCGGCTCGGTGGACGGGGAATCCGTGGCGCCGACGGCTCACGAGCCGGCCACGAGGTCCGCCAACCGCCGCACGTCGGGGTCGACGCCCAGCACCCGCCAGGGCGAGCG
>NZ_JAALEC010000086.1:0-12159 GCF_014145205.1 Dietzia sp. DQ11-44 | reverse complement strand
TCCCGCCGGCGTGGGGTCCGCGTGCGCCAGAGCGTCCGCGTCACGGCGCTGGTGCGGGGGCGCGGTGACCGGGTGGTCGGAGCGGAGTTCGCCGACGGCACCACCGTCCACGCCGAGCAGGTGATCCTGGCGACCGGCGTGTGGGCGCCGCAGCTCGGGGCAACCGTCGGCCTGGACATCCCCGTCCGGGCCCAGCGTGCGCAGTTGGTGCTGGTCGATCAGGGTGAACCGGTGCAGCACGTGCCCACCCTGTCGGACCTGGTGGGCCTGCAGTACCTGTGCCGTGAGCCGAACGGGGAGATCCTCGCCGGCAACTCCGACCACCACTCGCCGCAGTACATCGATCCCGACGGCTACTCGAACCGGGCCGACACCTCGACCGTCGAGAAGGTCGTGGAGCGGCTCATGCACCGCCTGCCCGACATGCCGGACCCCACGATCACCGGCAGCTACGTCGGGGCGTACGACACCACGCCCGACTACAACCCGGTGATCGGCCCCTCGCCGGTCGACGGGCTGTTCCTGGCGGTCGGCTTCTCCGGGCACGGGTTCAAGATGGCGCCCGCGGTCGGTCGGCTTGCCGCGGAGTTGCTGCTCGACGGGACGACGACGATGTCGGGTGTCGACCCGGCGGACTGCCGCTTCTCCCGATTCGCCGAGGGCAGGCCCACCACCAGCCTCAACCCGTACGTGGGCGCGGGGGAGATGCGCTGACCGGCCCCGGTCCCATTCTCTGATCCGGCGCGCCGGGCGGGGTGCCGTGGTCCGGTCATCCCAGGTGGATCTGGCCCTCCACGAGGTGCGCGACGTGCCCGGTCACCCAGATGCCTGTGCCGGGGGCGTCGTCACATCCGGCCGCGATCCCCACGCGTCCCTCACGCCCGAGCACGGAGCCCTGCCGGGCGGTGTAGCGCGGGGGCAGCGTGCCGTTGCCGGTGAGCCACACCGCCAGTCCCGCATGGAAGCTGCCGGTCACGGGGTCTTCCGAGATTCCTGCCGAGACGGGGAAGAAGCGGACCTCGACCTCGACCGCGTCCTCCCGGTCTGTCGGATAGCGGCCGACGACCCCCACCCGGTCCCCGTCCAGGGCCTGCACGTCGGGCCTCACGGCGAGGACGGCCTCGGCGTCGCGCAGGAGCAGCGCGCAGGAGCCGGGTCCGTTGTCCACCCAGGAGTGGTCCACCACGTCGTCGCGGCTCAGTCCCAGACCCGATGCCAGTCGCTCCACCTCCGACTCCTCGAGGGGACCTGACCTGATCAGCTCCGGTGCGGCGAACGACCAGTCACCGGCCCCCTCGTCGCGGACGGTGACCAGTCCGATCCCGCATTCCTGCACGGCCCTGCCGGGCACCCGGGGACGCCCACCCGCCGAGTGCCACGCCGCGCACGAACCGAGGGTGGGGTGGCCCGCGAACGGCAGCTCCCCGGCCGGGGTGAAGATGCGGACCCGGTAATCGGCCGCCTCGCTGGTGGGGGCCAGTAAAAAGGCCGTCTCGGACAGGTTGGTCCAGTTGGCGATAGCGGCCATCTCCGTCTCGGTCAGCCCGTCCGCGCTGTGGACCACGGCCAGGGGGTTGCCCCGGAACGGGACGTGGGAGAAGACGTCTACCTGCGAGAATCTCATTCCCCGACGGTACGCACCACCTGCCGGAGGGCGTGCGCGGCCGGGCGCCACCACCCTGACGTGCGACCTTCCGGTGCGGTGGATTTGCGCCGCAGCTTTGTTACGGTGCACGTACCGGCAACATCGAGCGGAGCCCTCACTCCCTCGGTGGGTGTCGGCCCCTCGGTCCGGATGATTCCGAACCCATCCGGACGACGAGCCCGGATGGCGACGGGCCCGCCGTCGTCACACGACGAAAGGAATCACATCATGGGCAGCATCGATCAAGGACTCGGCCTCCTCCAGCTCGGCTCGACCACCTTCACGACCGGCTCTGGTGTCATCGACGCCGGCACCGACTTCCTCGGCGCGGTCGTCGGCGTGATCCGCACCGCCGTCAACGGTGCCGCGGGCCTCATCGGCTCCGCCGAGCTGGTCTGACCCGCGAACCGTACAACGCGAGTGCACGGTCCGGCCTCGGGCCAGTGCCCTCGAGAACCACGAGTCGGCCCCCGCGCGGCGGGGGCCGACTCGCGACGTAACGGGAGGGGTCGATACGAACGAAGCGGCCTCGCCGGGCCATCACTCACCCGGGCGCCGCGCCGGGTGGTGCGGCGTTCAGCTCTCGCGGAGCGCGTCCGTGCACGTCAGGCGAAGTCTCTCGAGCTGGGCGCCGTGCTCTACCGCTCGCGCCACCAGCGTCTCTAGCGTGGGGCGGGGCAATCGCGGGTCGCCGATGTCGAGGAGGGCCCTGAACCCCAGCTCCTTGCCCCGGACAGCGATCGTGAGCGCCTCCAGCTCGAGGAGATCACTGAGCGGCGACCTCTCGGCGAATCGCTGGTTGGGCTTGAGCTGACCGAGCTTCTCCGCGGCGCGGGCAGGGAGGTCCTTGAGGGCAGACGGCGACGTCCCCGCCAGGGTCATGAGTTCCTCGAGACTGTGGAGGTCGTCCACCGTCTCGTCGCCGATACGCGAGACGACCCCACGGATCTCGGGGTCCTCGTGGTCCTTGGCCACCCTCCGGAACAGGTCCACCCCGGCGGCGGCCCCGGCGTGGTGGTCCTGCATGTACGTGTGCAACAACTCGGTGGCCATACCGGCGACGTTACGTCCTCTCGGCGAGGCGGCAACCGCGAACCGGCAGGGTCGTCACCGACGAGCTCAACCGCGGGCGAGGGCCGGGAGCAGCTCCTGCTCGGCCAACTCGAGGAAACCGGACTGGTCCTGGGAGACGTGGTGCAGATAGATCTCGTCGAACCCCAGTGACTCGAACTCGCGGAGCCGGCCGACGAGGTGATCGACCGAGTCGGTGACGATCACGGTCTCCTCGATCTTCTCGTCCGGGATGTACCGGGCGACCAGGTCGAACTGCTCCGGGGTGGGCAGGTCGTAGGCGACCGGCGGGTCCACGGCGTGGTTCTGCCACTGATCCCGGGCGACCTCGCGTGCGCGGCTCATGGTGTCCTCGATCGCCACGTGGACCTGCAGAGCGAGCGTCCCCCGGCCGCCGGCCGTCCGATAGGACTGGACGATCTGCCGGACCGAGTCGGGGTCGTCGTTGATGGTGATGAGCCCGTCGGCCCAGGTCGCCGCCCGCGCGGCGGTCTCCGGGGTGAGTGCCGGGCCCATGATCCGGGGTGGTGTCTCCGGGAGCGAGTACACCCGCGCGTTCTCGACGTCGACGAGTCCGTGGTGGGTGACCTCCTCGCCGCGGTGGAGGCGGCGGATGACGTCGACGCTCTCCTCCAGGCGGGCCTGCCGAGTGGCCTTGTCCGGCCACTTGTCGCCGGTGATGTGCTCGTTCATGTTCTGACCACTGCCGAGGGCGACCCAGAAGCGGTCGGGGAACATCTCGGCCAATGTGGCCGACGACTGGGCGACGACGGCGGGGTGGTAGCGCTGGCCGGGCGCGCAGACGGTGCCGAACGTCATGCCGGTGGTGGCGAGCGCGGCACCCAACCAGGACCAGGCGAAGCCCGAATGGCCCTGGCGCGTGGACCAGGGTGAGAAGTGGTCGGAGCACATCGCGATGCGGAAGCCCGCGCGTTCGGCCTGCTGGACGTCCCGCAGCAACCTGCCCGGGGAGATCTGTTCGTGCGAGGCGTGGAATCCGTAGGTGGTCATCGTTCGCCTTCCTGTCGTCCCTTCCGGGCCGCCTGGATGGCGTCGGCCGCCCGGATCAACCCGATGTGACTGAACGCCTGGGGGAAGTTCCCCGCCAGGCGGCCGGATGCGGGATCGAACTCCTCGGAGAACAGGCCGAGGTCGCTGCCCCGGGACACCATGGTCTCCATGAGGGTCTGGGCCTCGTCGACGCGGCCGCTCCCGGCGTACTGCTCGACCAGCCAGAAGGTGCACAGAACGAACGGGTACTCGCCGCCCTCGAGGCCGTCGATCCCGCTGTCGACCCGGTAGCGGTGGACGAAACCCTCCTCGGTGACGAGGTCACGTTCGATACACGCCACCGTCCCGAGCATCCGGGGATCGCCGTAGTCCAGGAATCCGGTATGGGGCAACTGCAGGAGGGAGGCGTCCACCTCGGAGTTGTCGTAGGTCTGGGTGAAGCTGCCCAACTCGTCGTCGAACCCGTGCTCGTCGATCTCCTCGGCCAGGCGGGACCGGAGCTCGCGCCACCGCTCCACGGGTCCGTCGAGCCCGTGCTGCTCGACCGCGCGGACGCCACGGTCGAACGCGGCCCACATCATGGCCCGCCCGTGGGTGAAGTGGTGGGTGGACCCGCGCATCTCCCAGATCCCGTGGTCCTCGCGGTCGAAGTGCTTCTCCGCGTAGCGCAGGAGACCCTTCTGCAGGCCCCAGGTGTACTCGTCCTCGTGGACACCGGCCTCGCGCAGGTCGTGCAGGGCTATCATGACCTCCCCCACCACGTCGGCCTGATACTGGTCCGCCGCCCCGTTGCCGACCCGCACCGGCCGGGAGTCCTCGTAGCCGTCGAGGTGGTCAAGTTCCATCTCGATCAGCTGGCGTTCCCCGCCCAGGCCGTACATGATCTTGACGTCGTCGACGTCGCCGGCAACCGCGCGGAGAAGCCAGTCCCGCCAGAGCGCGGCACCCTCGGTGAGGCCGTGCGCCACCACGACCTCGATGGTGAAGGCGGCGTCGCGGAGCCAGGTGTAGCGGTAGTCCCAGTTCCTCTCGCCGCCGAAGTACTCGGGCAGCGAGGTGGTCGGCGCGGCCACGATGGCGCCCGTGTCCAGATTGGTCAGCGCCCGCAGGACCAGGAGCGACCGGGTCACCTCCGGCTGGGGATCGCACTCGACCTCCAGCTGTGACGACCAGTCGGTCCAGGCGCTGATGGTCGCCGCGATCGTCTCGTCGGCGTCGGGCGGGTCGGGGACCTCCTCGTGGGACGGGAACCAGGTCAGGTCCCAGTCCAGCCGTTCTCCGGCGCGGACATCGAATGATCCCTGGAGTCGCCGGGCGCGCCCACCTTCCTGGGACTGCTCGTCCTCGCGCACGGCGGCCCGGGCGTGGGTGTCGTCGCTGGGCGACAAGTCGTCGTCGTCCTCGTCAGGCCAGTGCAACATCGGACCGGTCACCAGGATGCCGTCGGGGCCCGCCAGGGCCAGCAACGCGCGGTCCTGGCCGTCCCTGGCGATCTCCCGGGTCCACGGCGTGGCGCGTGCGTAGTCGAACCTCAGGCGCAGGTCGTGCTCGACGGCCACCTCGCCGTCGAGGCATTCGACCCGGCGGATCAGGTCCCCCTGCGACTCGCTGCGCAGGAGGCAGTCGGTCACCCGGGCGGTGCCGGTCGGCGACCGCCAGGTCGTCTCGAGCACGAAGGTCTCCGGGATGTAGCGGCGATCGAGCACCTCGCCGTCGACTACCGAAAGGCACCACCGGCCGTCCTCCGGGCCGCCGAGCAGGGCTGAGAACACTGCAGGGGAGTCGAACCTGGGGAGGCAGAGCCAGTCGATGCTCCCGTCCCGCGACACCAGCGCGCCGGTACGCAGGTCGGACAGCAGGGCGTAGTCCTCGAGGGGAGTGCTGCGCGTCGAGCCGCCCATCTCTAGAAGACGGGCTTGCCGCCGGTCACCCCGAGCACAGTGCCCGAGACGTAACCGGCGTCGGCGGGCGAGGCGAGGAAGACGAACGCTCCCGCACATTCCGCGGGCTGACCCGCGCGACCGAGCGGGGTGTCCGAACCGAACTCCTCCAGCTTCTCGCCGGGCTGCGTGGCCGGCTGCAGCGGCGTCCAGATGGGGCCGGGCGCGACCGCGTTCACCCGGATGCCCCGGGGCCCGAGTTCGGAGGCGAGGTTGACGGTGAGGTTGTTCAGGGCCGACTTGGTGGCCGCATAGTCGAGCAGCGGCGGGGCCGGTTGGTAGGCCTGGATCGACGTGGTCGTGATGATCGAGGACCCGGGGCCGAGGTGGTCCAGCGCCTCCTGGCTCGCCCAGATCGTGGCGTACAGGTTGGTCTTGAACACCCGGTCCATGTTCTCGCTGTCGATGGTCTCCAGACCCTCGCCGCGAGCGTGTTGGTAACCGGCGTTGTTCACCAGGATGTCCAGTCCGCCGAGCTGCTCCGCGGCGTCCCGGACCATCTGACGGCACTGGGACTCCTCGCGCAGGTCACAGGGGAGGAGTACCGCCCGCCGGCCCGCGTCCTCGATCCAGCCCCGGGTGTCCTGGGCGTCGGACTCCTCCTCCGGCATGTAGGAGATCGCCACGTCGGCTCCCTCTCGGGCGTAGGCGATGGCCGCGGCCCGCCCGATCCCCGAGTCCCCGCCCGTGATCAGGGCCTTCATCCCCTGGAGCTTGCCTGATCCGCGGTAGGTCTGTTCCCCGTGATCGGGCACCGGGGTCATCTCGGAGCTGAGCCCGGGGGGCCGCTGCTCCTGGGGCGGGAACCCGCCGCTGTCGTTCGTCATCTCCTCGGCGCGTCGTGTGATATCGCTCGTGGTGCTCATATCTCCAACGTACGTAAAGGTGTCGTATCCGCCACCGGGGCCGGACGGCGTCCGGAGGCCCCGAGCGGGTCAGCGGGCGTCGACCTCCCGTGCGTCAGCGACCCAGCAGGCCCTTGGCGATGTGTGTCACCTGGATCTCGTTGCTACCGGCGTAGATCATGATCGACTTGGCATCCCTGGCGAGTTGTTCGACCCGGTACTCCGCCATGTAGCCGTTGCCGCCGAAGAGCTGCACCGCCTCCATCGCGACCTCGGTGGCCGCCTCGGAGGAGTAGAGCTTCATCGCCGACGCCTCGGCCAGGGTCAGGGGCTTTCCGGCGCGGGCCCGTTCGATGGAGTGGAACACCATGTTCTGCACGTTGATCCGCGCCACCTCCATCCGGGCCAGCTTGAGTTGGATCAGCTGGAACCGCCCGATCTCCTGGCCCCAGAGGGTGCGCTCGCGCGAGTAGTCCACGCACAGTCGGTGGCACTCCTGGATGATGCCCAGCGCCATGATCGCCACCCCGGTGCGTTCGGCGGTGAAGCTGGACTTGGCGGACTCGCGACCGTCGCCACCACGGTGTTCCTCGGTCTCCCCCAGGAGGCGGTCGCGGCCGAGCCGGACGTCGTTGAAGAACAACTCGCCGGTGGGGGAGCTGTGCAGACCCATCTTCTTGAACGGCGCGCTCTGCGTGAGGCCGTCCATCCCCGTGTCCAGGACGAATGTCAGGACCTTGCGGTCACGCTTGGCCGCCGCGGCGTCGCGGTCGTCGGCTCCGGCCGCCGCGCCCTCGTCGAGCTTGGCGTAGACGATCATCACGTCGGCATGCGGGCCGTTGGTGATGAACGTCTTGCGGCCGTTGAGGATGTAGTCGTCGCCGTCCCTCCGCACATAGGTCCGCATCCCGCCGAACGCGTCGGACCCCGAGTCCGGCTCCGTGATCGCCCACGACGCGACCTTCTCCATGGTCACGATGCCCGGCAGCCAGCGTTCCTTCTGCGCCAGCGTCCCGCGCGACATGATGGTCGTGGCACCCAGGCCGATGCTCACCCCGAGCGCCGACACCAGACCCATGCAGGCCCCGGCGAGTTCGCTGATCACCACCGCCATCAGCGAGTCCTGGCCCTCAAACGCTCCGCTCGAACCGCCCGAGCTCTCCGAATCGCCCGACCCGTCTGACCCGCCCGACCCGTCTGACCCGCCCGACTCCCGCGCCCGCTGCCTGGCGAGCATCTTCTCCACGCCGTCGGCGGCCATGGTGTCGATCCCGAACTCCGCGAACAACTTACGGATGATCGGATAGGGCGGCATCTCCCCGCTCTCCAGGCCGTCCAGATTGGGGCGGATCTCCTTGGCGATGAAGCCCCGCACGGCCTCCCGGATCATCAGATCGGTCTCGGACCACTCGTACATCGGTGTCTCGTCTCCTCGGTGCCCCAGGCCGCCGCTGGAACATGTTCCGGTTCAGTCTGTCGCGCCCCGGGGCGTGGGACGGGGTTTCGGCGTGAAACGTCTCCCGCCGGGCAATCCCCGCAGAACCTGCGGGAGGTCGAGCACACTCGGGTGCATGAGTGCTCCCCTCGACGACGCATCCGACCCGGCCGGCGACACCCAGGCGGGCGGCACCCGGGCCGGCGACACCCAGGCGGGCCGCGACCAACTGGGGAGGATCGGTCTGTGGACGGGCTCCCTGGAGGGCGTGCCGCCGGCCGGGATCCCGGATCTGCTCGGCGAACTCGAGGAGCAGGGCTGGGGGTCGCTGTGGTTCGGCGAGGCCGTCGGGCGCGAGGCGTTCACCGCCGCGCAGCTCTACCTCGGGGCCACCCGCCGTATGGCCATCGGTACGGGCATCGCCAACATCTACGGTCGGGACGCCTCGGCGGCGGGGGCGGCCGCGCGCACCATCGAGGCCATGCACCCCGGCCGCTTCGTCCTGGGTCTGGGCGTGTCCCACGCTCCGCTGGTCGAACGGCACCGCGGGCACAACTACGGGCGTCCACTGTCGGCGATGCGCGAGTACCTCGACGCGCTCGACCGGACCCAGCCCATGGCGGCGGGGGAGGACACCATGCCGCCGGTGGTCCTGGCCGCGCTCGGTCCCAAGATGCTCGAACTGTCCCGGGACCGGACCGCCGGCGCGCACCCTTATCTGACCCTCCCCGAGCACACGGCGCGGGCGCGCGAGATCCTCGGCGGAACCGGGGAGGACGGACCGGCCCTGGTCGTGGAACACGCCGCGGTGGTCGCCACCGGCGTGGAGGACGACGACGAGCTGTGGCGGTCGCGGGCCCGGGACCACCTGAACATCTACACCGGGCTGCCCAACTACCGGAACTCCTGGACCCGCCAGGGTTTCGACGAGTCCGACTACGTCCGAGGCGGCAGCGACCGCCTCCAGTCGGCCATGGTGACCCGGGGGGTCGAGGCCACCCGGGCGCGGGTACAGGAACACCTGGACGCGGGCGCCTCGACGGTGCTCGTGCAGGTGCTCGGGGAGAACATCCTGGTCCCGCCCGTCGAGGACTGGCGGCACGCGTACGAGGGGCTCCTGGGCTGACGGAACCCGGTGCGGGGTCAGCCGGTGTAGGCGACGGTGTCGACGACGATCGGTCCCGCCTCGGCTCCACCGGTGGTGGTGAGTCGGTACTCGACCCGGCCGGATCCGGTGGGGATGATCGCGTCGTACGGGTGCGCGATGGGGTCCGGTACTCCGAGGGAGATCCGCGGGTGGGGGATCTGCGCGACCTTCTCCCCGCTCGCGCCGGTGTCCAGGTTGCGCCACGAGAGCGTGGCGGTCAGAGCGCACGGACCCACGCCGACGACCGCGAATGCCCAGCTCACACTGGCCGTCCCGGGATAGCCGTCACCTCGCAGTGAGGTGGACACGGCACCGGCGCACGCACCGGTGGGTGATCCGCCCCAGGCGACCAGACGGTTCGGGGCGGGCAGGAGCTGGGTGAGGGCCTCGGAGGAGCCCTGTGCGTTCGCGGTGGCCGGGGCCGCGAGGGCGGCGGCCAGTGCGACTGCCGTGGCGGCGAGGGTCGCGGTCACGGTGGCGGTGGGTCGGCGGATGGCCCGCCGGGTCGTGCCGGTGGTGTTCACCACCCCCATGCTGGCACCGGGTGAGGCGGACCACAAGGGTCCGGGGTCGACAGCGAACGCGTTCGACACCTGTCTGTAGTGTCCGACTAAAGGGTTTCCGAGAGGACACATCAATGGGCGGCAGGACGCGCGGCGGGGACGCTGTTCGGGCGGAGCAGAACGGACTGATCGTCGTCCTGGCCTTCGGCGGGATCGTCATGTCCCTCACCCAGACCCTGGTGATCCCGCTGCTGGGGATGCTGCCCGCCATCCTCGGCACCTCGGCGACCAACGCCGCGTGGGTCGTCACGGTGACCCTGCTCGCCGGAGCGGTGGCCGGCCCGATGATGGGCCGCCTCGGCGACCTCTATCCCAAGAAGAACGTCCTGATCGGCGTCACCGCGGTGATGGTCATCGGGTCCGTCCTGTGCGCACTGTCCACTTCGCTGTGGCCGATGCTCATCGGGCGTGCGCTCCAGGGCGTGGGGATCGGCGTGATCCCGATCGGCATCGCGACGATGCGCGAGGTGCTGCCCGCCGTCCGACTCGGCCCGGCGATCGCCCTCATGAGCTCCTCGTTGGGGGTCGGTGGTGCGCTCGGGCTCCCGGCAGCCGCGGCGCTGGCCCAATACGGCTCCTGGCAGTGGATGTTCTGGGGTACGGCGGTGCTCGGCGTGGGGATCATCGTCATGATGGCCCTGCGTATCCGGTCGCTCCCGGCCGCCAAACCCGACGGGACCCTGGACCCGATCGGAGCCGTGGGACTCGCGGTGGGTCTGATCTCGCTCCTGCTGGCGGTGTCGAAGGGCGCGGACTGGGGCTGGCTCTCGGCGTTGACCCTCGGGCTGTTCGCGCTGGCTGCCGTCGCGTTTCCCGTGTGGGGCTGGTGGGTGCTGCGTCACCCGTCCCCGCTCATCGACCTGAGGGTGGCGGCCCGCCGACCGGTCCTGTTGACCAACATCGCCTCGATCCTCGTGGGCATGGGTCTGTACGCGCAGCTGCTCGTCATCCCCCAGATACTCCAGCTCCCGGTGGCCACCGGCCACGGGCTGGGGCAGTCGATGGTCGCCATGGGGCTGTGGATCGCGCCCGGCGGGTTGGCCATGATGGCCGTCTCCCCGATCAGCGGACGACTCATCACCACACGGGGTCCCAAGCCCACGCTCATCCTGGGATCGCTGGTCATCGCATCGGGGTACGCCTCCGCCATGTTCCTCATGGGCTCGACGTGGGGCGTCATGATCGCGGCCGTCATCACCAGCTCCGGCGTGGGTCTGGCCTACGGTGCCATGCCCGCCCTCATCATGTCGTCGGTGCCGCACTCCGAGATGGGGTCCGCCAACAGCGTCAACACCCTCATGCGGTCGATCGGCACCACCACGGCCGCGGCGGTACTCGGGGTGATCCTCACGCAGATGTCCGTGGACTTCGGGGGGTTGTTCGTGCCCACCGAGACCGGTTTCCGCGTGGGCCTGTTGCTCGGGTGCGGGGTCGCTCTGGCGGCTGCCGCGGTCGCCGCCATGATCCCGCCCCCGTGGGAGACGGAGGACTGACCCACGGCACCTCGGGACGCACCCCCCCCGAGGCGTTGCAGGATCGTTACCTGATCCGCATATGTGTTCGATATAATCGAACACAGGAGCGATTCAGGTGAGGAGTAGCGATGATCTGCAGTGGCAGTGCGGCCGATGGCGTGGCCGCCGAACTCCTCGCCTCAGAGGTGCTGTTCGCCGAGAATCGCGCGGCCGCCGCGAGATGCCGGGGTGTCCATGCCCTCGTCGAGCACCACGAACGGCAGCTCGAGGCGCGACTGCAGGAGATGGGCCCGGGGGAGCCTGACTGGTCCAGGCTCGACCCCATCGATCACACCTGCCAGTCTCTGGTCGCCACGACCGGTGTGACGTACTCGCGGGCGAGTGACGTGGTCGGGTTGGCCGTGGACGTGCACGCCTGGGCCCCCGCGGTTCTGGATGCGATGGAATCGGGGCTGTTATGCGAGCGCATCGCGATGCTGCTGTGTAGCCGGATCAGGGACGTGGACCCCTCCCTCAGCCACGAGGTACAGGCCGCTGTCGTCGAGGACTATCTCAAGCGACTCCATAGGGGGGAGCGGCCCAACCGGAGGACGATCTCCCGGCACGCGGACAACGTCGTCGCGAAGATCGACCCGGAGGGCGAGGCAGAGCGCCGCCGTGACGCCGCCTTCGGTCGGGGCGTGCGATTTCGCAGAGAAGACCGCGGGATGTGCACCATGACAGCCCGTCTGCCCGCAGCTGCGGGGGCGGTTCTCGCGGAGCGAATCGACGCCTTCGCGGGAAAAGCGGCGCCAGGTGACCGCCGCACCCTTTCGCAGCGGCGCGCCGACGCGTTGGTGGCGATGGCCACCGGTGACCATGTCGTGGTGGACCCCGACGGCGGGTATCGCGGCACATCCGCCGCAGGATCTGCGGACCCGACGCCGGGTTCAGCCCGCGGCTCGGACGCGGCTCGGGGCGGGGGAAACGGCGCGCGCACGGGCGAGGCCGCCGGCAGCGGGGCCAGTGCCGGTGACGGTGCCCCTGC
>NZ_JAALEC010000085.1:0-5216 GCF_014145205.1 Dietzia sp. DQ11-44 | reverse complement strand
TGCTGCTGAGGATGCGGCGGGGCAGCGGGGGGCCGATGGAGCGGACGACCCCGTGCACGCACCGGTGAACGTCTCGCCGCTACTGCGTCCGCGTGTGACCGTGATCGCCAACGGAGTCGGAGCGCCTCGACTGGAGTTCGCCAGAACGGGAGAAGCAGCGCTCGAGACCCTGACCCGTCTGCTCGAGTCCGCGAAGGGCGCGACCTTCGAGCTCGTGGACACTCGACCCGGAACCCACGATGGCGGTGAGAGCGCCTATCGCTATCGGATTCCTCCAGACCTGGCGCGACGGGTCCGAATGAGAGACGGGACCTGTCGGCATCCCGGTTGCGCGGTGCCGGCGGAATCCTGCGACATAGATCATATTGTCCCCTTCAACCACTCCGATCCCTCGAGTGGCGGGCTGACCATCGAGAAGAACCTGATGTGCATGTGTCGGCGGCATCACCGGTACAAGACCTTCTCCGACGCCCACTATGAGTACCTCGACGGCGGGCGGATCAAGATCCGATTCGGCAGACATGTCCTGACCACAACTCCTACAGGCCCGCTGGCGCGGGCCCGCGGGTTCGTGACCGCCCCGGTGTCCCCGCGTCCCAACCGGCCACCCGGGAGGTCGCCGGGCGCCAGCTCCGAAGATGGCCCCGAGCGCAGCAGGCGGCGCGGCGATCACGACGACGACCCGCCCCCGTTCTGACGGGGGCCGGACCCCAGATCCCGGATCCCGGACCCCGCGCCCCGGGCGCTCTCTCTGCTATTGGTTCTGCCGCCGGCTCAACTCTGCGCGCGGGCGATGATCTCCTCGGCGAGCTCAGCTGGGCGTTCCTCGGGTATCCAGTGGCTCGCACCGGACATCTCCACGAAGCGGTAGTCGGCGTCCACGTAGTGGGCGGTCCGCTCGGCGCCACCGCGGCCGAGTGCCGGGTCGTGATCGCTCCAGACGAAGGTCGTGGGCACGCGGACACGGGCGGTCGCCTTCCCGGGTGAGGCGAAGGGCAGCGCGCGGTACCACCCCAGTCCACCGGGCACGGCGCCGTCGGCGACCATCTCGCTGCGGTAGCGGGCGATCATCTCCGGCGTCATGCCCATCGTGGCGAGAGCGCGTTCCGCCGGGCCTCCGTCCGAAGTGAGCACCCGCTCGGGAACCCGCGGCAACTGGAAGAACCCGATGTACCAGGAGCGCAGCAGCTGGTCGGAGACGATCATCGCGCGGCGGAAGGCCGCCAGGTGGGGCACCGACACCGCGGTGAGCGACCGGACCCGGTCGGGATGCGCGGCGGCCACACCCCACGCCACGGCCGCGCCCCAGTCGTGGCCGACGACGTGGGCGGCGGGCAGGTTCGCGCTGTCGAGCAGGGCGAGGACGTCGCCCACCAACTCGGACAGTCGATATGCCCGCCGACCCCTGGGGCGGGCGGTGGAGCAGTAGCCACGCTGGTCCAGGACCAGCGTGCGGAACCCGGCCGCGTGGAGGAGGGGCGCCACCGCGTCCCAGCTGCTCGTGCGCTGCGGGAATCCGTGGAGGAGCACTACGACCTCGCCGTCGGCCGGGCCGGAGTCGATGGCCCGGAAACGGAGGCGGCCGCGGGAGAACGTGATCTCCGCGGACCGCGGCGGCTCGGAACCCAGCGATTCAGAGCTCAGCGGCTCGGAACCCAGCGATTCAGAACTCGGCGGAGTCTGGCCTGGGACGGTCGGATCAGCCACGGACGTATCCTCTCCGGACGGCCCGCTCGAGGATGCCCAGGGTCGCTTTGAGTGCGGACGCGTCCAGCACCGGCAGGATGCCGGAATCGCGCCACTTGGGATGGGCGTCGGACCAGTCGTAGTAGCTCACGACCTCCGTCAGTGGCCCGTCGAGGTCCCCGGCGCTGCCTCCGCCTCCGCCTCCGTCCGCGGTCCCGCTGCCGAGCTGCGTCAGGCGATACCCGTAGGTGTGACCGATCGGCGGCTTGATCTGGCCGTCGATGGTCCAGGCGATCTCCTCACCCGGCAGGAACCGGGTGATGATGACGGTCACGTCGTACCGGCCGAGGTCGTAGTCGCCGAGCGATTCCCGATCCATGTGCACGACGAACCGGTCGCCCGAGGCCGTGACCGTCGAGCCCTCGGCCGACTGGAGCATCCCCGAGGAGTCGATGGCCACGTGACCGTCGGGGTCGCAGAGCACAGCGAACACCCGGTCCGCCGGCGCCGCGATGACCCGCCTGGCCTCGAGGCGTGTCCCGGGGGCGGCGTCGTCGGCCCCGGACGAGCTGGTCGATTCGATGTCCGTCATGCCGTTGACGCTACCCCCGGGTATCAGCGCGGCGCTGCCATCAGCACCGCTCCGGCCTCACATCCGTGCCGCCCTCAGATCTGTGCCGCCTTCAGATCTGTGCCGCGATCAGATCCGTGCGGGATCCGGCCGGTCCCACGCACGGTGGGTCGCCAGCAGCGGCTTGAGCGCGGGCAGGACTCCCGCCGCCTCGTCCACCACCACGACACCGGGGGTGTCGGCGGTGAGCCCGAAGTCGACGAACTGGTCGACGGGCGCGAGCGAGGCGATCGCCTTCTTGTGGCGGAACATCTCGCTGATCAGCACGTCCGTGTTCGCGTCGGCGGGCAGGTCCACCACGACCAGGGCGTCGAACTCGATGGACCGCTGGGTGCGGTAGGTGCGGGAGACCGTGACCGTCTCTGCATCGTCCGCATCGCTTCCACCGAGCGTGCCGCCGGTCGGGGCGATGACCAGCGGGACCATGTCGTCGTCGAATACAGCCTGCTCCAGCGCCTTGACCGCGGCGACGTCGGAGGCCTCGGTGACGAGGATCCCGATGAGGCGACCGTCGGAGGGCCACTCGCGGCCGATCTGGGACAGAGCGGGGCTGGTGACGACCTCGGCCACCGGGACCTTGGCGGGCGCGGGTAGACCGAGACCGGTGGCGACGGTGACGGCGAGGTCGTGGTCGATCCGGGCCAGCTGCTCGACCTGGCGGATCTTGATGTTCTCCTCGTAGCACTTGCCCAGCTCGAAGGTGTACGCGCCGGCGATGTGCTCCTTCTCCACCTCGGTCATGCTGGAGTAGAACATCGTCACCTGCGAGTAGTGGTCGTCGAAGGTGGCCGGCGCGTCCCGGACCACCTGCGCGTCGGCGATGTGCTGCGCCACCTCGACCAGGGCACCGTCGTCGGCGCCGGCCAGGAACGGGCACCCGCCGTCGAGGCTGTTGGGCTTGTACGGCGCGACCCCCACGTGGTCGGCGGTCTGGTGCATACCGTCCCGCAGCATGTCGTTGACCGGGGCGTGCGGGCGGTTGATCGGCAGCTGCCCGAAGTTCGGTCCACCCAGCCGCGAGATCTGGGTGTCGAGGTAGGAGAACAGCCGGCCCTGGAGGAGCGGGTCGTTGGTCACGTCGATCCCGGGCACGAGGTGGCCCGGGTGGAACGCGATCTGCTCCGTCTCCGCGAAGTAGTTCTTGGGGTTGGCGTTGAGCGTCATGGTGCCGATCACCTGGACCGGCGCGAGCTCCTCCGGGACGAACTTGGTCGGGTCGAGCAGGTCGATGCCGTGGAACATCTCGCTCACCCCGTCGGAGTCCACCGTGTCCGGGAAGACCTGGATGCCCAGGTCCCACTTGGGGAACGCGCCGGCCTCGATGGCATCGGCGAGATCCCGGCGGTGCAGGTCCGGATCCATGCCGGCCGCGATCTGGGCCTCCTCCCACACCAGCGAGTGCACGCCGAGGTGGGGCTTCCAGTGGAACTTGACCAGGTTGGTCTCGCCGGCGGCGTTGATCAGCCGGAAGGTGTGGACGCCGAAGCCCTCCATCATCCGGTAGGAGCGGGGGATGCCGCGGTCGGACATGTTCCACATCGCGTGCGCCTGACCCTCGGTGTGGAGTGAGACGAAGTCCCAGAACGTATCGTGTGCGCTCTGGGCCTGCGGGATCTCGCGGTCCGGGTGCGGCTTGCCCGCGTGGATGACGTCCGGGAACTTGATGGCGTCCTGGATGAAGAACACCGGGATGTTGTTGCCGACCAGGTCCCAGGTCCCCTCCTCGGAGTAGAACTTGGTGGCGAACCCGCGGGTATCGCGGACGCTGTCGGCAGACCCGCGCGACCCGAGGACGGTGGAGAAGCGGACAAAGACCTCGGTCTGCTTGCCCTCCGCGAACAACCCGGCGCGGCACACGCTCGCCGCCGCCCCGTTGGCCTCGAAGACACCGTGAGCACCGGCGCCGCGGGCGTGGACCACGCGCTCCGGGATCCGCTCGTGGTCGAAGTGGGTGATCTTCTCCCGCAGGTGGTGATCCTGCAGGAGGGTCGGGCCGCGGCGGCCGGCCTTCTGGGAGTGGTCCGTCTCAGAGAGCCGCGCCCCCTGCGCGGTGGTGAGGAACTCGCCCTGCTGGCGGGCGGCGTCCTCGGTGTCAGAGGACTCCGCACCGGTGGGGCTGAACGGCGTCGGGCCCTTCTGGTCAGGCTTGGGGGGAAGCGGGCCGGTGGGGTCGGTCGGCTCCTCGAGTGAGGGGGGCTTTGGCGCCGGGACGCCGGGAACGACGTCGCCAGCGCCGACGATGTCGTCGGCGAGTTGTTCGGCCTTGTCCACGATTTTCTTGGCTGCAGCTCCGGCCGTCTTGGATGCGGCGGACTTCTTGTCGGACATGTGACTCCTCCGAGGGTTGCGTGTGAGTTCACGGGTCGTGCCGACTCTCCCACTCGGCGCGGACTTCGCAACCAGTCGCGAAGGGGTCGGAGCAGGAGTACGCTCCGGCGCTCGGCCACCCGGTCCCGCGGCGTGTGGGTCCCGTTCCCGGCGGCGTGCCCTCATGCGGCGCGAAGTCGACGTCGTCTGAGGTCAGCGCGCCTATGGTGTTCCCATGACGACCCACGGTGAGGACGCCGGCACGGCCGCGATCCCCCGATCCCATCTCCCGTATCCGGTGGTCCTGGCGGCGGCCTGGGCGGCCTGCCTGCTCCTGATCGCCGGGGGCGGGTGGATCCTCGGCCAGGCCATCGGACGACTGTCGGTGATCCTGGCGCCACTCGCGATCGCGGTGTTGCTCGCCGCCATGCTCCGGCCGCTGGTGGACCGCGTGCCCCGGCGGGTCCCGCGGGCGCTGGCGGCGCTCGTCGTCGTCCTCGGGGTCCTGGCGCTGGTGGTGGGCGCGCTGGCGCTGGTCACCACCCAGCTCGCGACCGGGGTCCCGGAGATGAGGGAGAAACTCGGCAGCGGC
>NZ_JAALEC010000084.1:0-6008 GCF_014145205.1 Dietzia sp. DQ11-44 | reverse complement strand
GTGGCTGGAGGACGGCCCGCTCCACCTGACCGCCGACCGGTTGCAGGAGGCCGTCGCGCAGGTCCGCGCCTGGATCGAGTCCCACTCCGAGGCGGTGGCCGCGGGCGCGGTCCAGTTCGGGCACACGGCCGTCGACGCGGTGGCCGGTCTGCTCATCTGCCTGGTGGCCCTGTTCTTCTTCCTCTACCAGGGGGAGAAGCTGTGGGCGTTCTTCGTCGGGTGGTTCCCCCGCGCGAGCCGCCTCAACGTCGACCGCGCGCTGCGACAGGGCTGGGGCAGCCTCGGCGCCTACACCCGGACGCAGCTGACCGTGGCCGCGATCAATGCCACCGGGGTCGGGCTCGGTGCGCTGGTGCTGCGCGTGCCCTTCGTGATCCCCATCGTGGTGGTGGTGTTCCTCGCGTCGTTCGTCCCCATCGTGGGCACCCTCGTCGCGGGGCTGATCCCCACCGCGCTGGCGCTGGTGGACCGGGGACCGGTGATCGCCATCGCGATGCTGGCGATCGTCCTGGTGGTCCACCAGGTGGAGTCGCACGTGCTGCAGCCCGTCCTCATGGGTCACGCGGTGGCCCTTCACCCGCTGGCCGTGATCGTGGTGGTGGCCTCGGGCACCTACCTGTTCGGCATCGTGGGAGCGCTGTTCGCCGTCCCCGTCACCGCCATGGTGAACACCGTGGTGCGGTACCTGGCAGGGGGGACGGGCGGGGACGTGGACCGGGAACCCGCCGAGGGGCCGGGACTGGTGCCCGACCGCGCCGTGGTCTCCGGGCCGGACGACGACTCCGGACCTGACGACGACGAGCCCGCGGTGCCCGGCGGCGACCCCGCCACCCGCTGACCCACCACCCCCACCGAGAGGAACCGATGACCTTCAGCATGGAACTGACCGACGAGCAGCGCGAGCTGCAGGGCTGGGCCCACGCCTTCGCCGAGGAGGTCATCCGGCCGGCCGCCCGCGAATGGGACGAGCGCGAGGAGACGCCCTGGCCGATCATCCAGGAGGCCGCCAGGATCGGGCTGTACGGCTACGAGATCATGGCCACGCTGCGGCAGGACGACACCGGTCAGTCCTATCCGATCCTGTGCGAGGAGCTGTTCTGGGGCGACGCGGGGATCGGCTTGTCCATCATGGGCACCGGACTGGCCGCGGCGGGCATCGCCTCGGCCGGGACCACGGACCAGATCATCGAGTGGGTGCCCCGCTGCTACGGCACCGAAGCCGAACCGGCGGTCGGCGGGTTCTGCTCGTCCGAGCCGGAGGCCGGGAGCGACGTGGGCAACATGCGCACCCGGGCCCGTTACGACGAGGCCACGGATGAGTGGGTGATCTCCGGGCAGAAGGCCTGGGTGACCAACGGCGGGGTGGCCTCGGTCCTCGTGGTGCAGGCGGTGGTGGACCCGGAGCTCGGTTCCCGCGGCCAGGCCGCCTTCGTCATGGAGGCCGGGACCCCCGGGATCGAGGCCGGACCCCGACTCAAGAAGCACGGCCTGCGCGCGTCGGCGACCGCCGACATCTTCTTCGACGACGTCCGGGTGCCGGGCTCGGCGCTGCTGGGCGGCAAGGAGAAGCTCGACGAGAAGCTGGCCCGCGCCCGGGAGGGCGAGCGGACCGGGGGCCAGGCCGCCATGGCGACGTTCGAACGGACCCGACCCACCGTGGGCGCGATGGCCGTGGGCATCGCGCGGGCGGCACACGAGTACGCGCTCGAGTACGCCAAGGGGCGGGTGGTGTTCGGCCGACCGATCATCGAGAACCAGGCCATCTCGTTCCTGCTCGCGGACATGGCGGTGGAGATCGACGCCTCTCGACTGCTGGTCCGCCGGGCCGCGTGGTTGGGCGCGACCCGGCAGCCCATGGCCCGGGCCGAGGGCTCCATGTCCAAGCTCAAGGCCGGCCGTACCGCCGTGTGGGCCACCGAGCGCGCCATCCAGATCCTCGGCGGGGTGGGGTACACCCGCGAGTACCCGGTCGAGCGGATGCACCGCGACGCCAAGATCTTCGACATCTTCGAGGGCACCGAGCAGATCCAGCAGCTGGTGATCGCCCGCGCGATCTCCGGTCAGCGGTTGCCGTGACGGCCGTCGAGGTGGTGCGGGCGAGCGTGGTCCGCGCCCCGCGCGACGAGGTGTGGGCGCGCGTGGTCACCGCGGACGGGGTCAGTGACGAGTTCCGGCCTCTGCTGCGGATGCGCTTTCCCGCGCGACTGGCGGGGGCCTCCATCGCGGACGTGCCGCTGGGTCGGCCGATCGGGCGCGCGTGGATCCTGCTCGGCGGGGTCATCCCGGTGGAGTACGACGACCTGGTCCTGGTCGACCTGGAGGCTCCCCGGTTCTTCCAGGAGCGTTCGGAGCTCGGGTCGTGTCGGGTGTGGGAGCACCGCCGAGAGCTCGAATCGCTGGCCGACGGCTCCACCCGCGTCACCGACACCCTGCGGGCCGTACCGCGTGCGCTGGTGCCCGGATCGGTCGTCCGTGTGGTGGTCGGGGCACTGTTCGCCCACCGGCACCGGCGGCTCGCGCGGGAGTTCGGATGAGCGTCCGGGCCGGATGTGATAGAGAGAACTGCTCCCCGGGGCCCTGATGGCGCACAATGGGTCGAGGTGCTCCTTGCGACGAGGTACGGCGCGGAGACCGTCCCCGAGGGGGAATGCGACATGCAGAACAGCGATGTGCACAAGACCGAGATGCAGCGGACAAGGCTCCACGGACGCGAGCTGGCGTACCGCGAGGCGGGAGCCGGCGAGGGCAAGCCGACGCTGCTCCTCATCCACGGCATGGCGGGCAGTTCCGTCACCTGGCGGGAATTGATCCCGCGTCTGGAATCGAGGTTCCACATCATCGCCCCCGACCTGCCGGGCCACGGGGAGAGCTCCCTCGACTTCGACGACTACTCGCTCGGGGCGATGGCCTCCGCCCTGCGCGACCTGCTGGTGGTCAAGGGCATCAGGCGGTGCACGGTGATCGGCCAGTCGCTCGGTGGCGGCGTGGCCCTGCAGTTCGTCTACCAGTACCCCGACTTCTGCGAGCGCATCGCGCTGATCGGCAGCGGCGGCCTGGGCAAGGAGGTCAACTGGATCCTGCGCCTGCTCGCGGTCCCCGGAGCCGAGCTCCTGCTGACCGCGGGTGCGGCCCCGTTCCTGGTGTCCGCCGGGGACAAGGCCCGCGGGTTCCTCACCGGCAGGGGAGTCCGCGCGATCGCGCTCGAGGAGCCGTGGGCGGCGTACGAGTCGCTCGGCAGGCCCGGGCACCGTCGCACGTTCTTCAAGACCCTCCGCGCGGTCGTGGACAACAAGGGGCAGGCCGTCTCCGCCAGCAACAGGCTCTATCTGGCGGCGCAGTTGCCCTTCCAGCTGATCTGGGGCGACCGCGACCCGATCATCCCCGTCTCGCACGGACACACCACCCACGAGGCGATCCCGGGCAGCCGGCTCGCGATCGTCGAGGGCACCGGGCATTATCCGCACGTCGAGGATCCCGCCGCGGTCGAGCGGATCCTCGTCGACTTCATGGAGTCGACCGAGCCCGGCCACATCGACCACCAGCTCCTCGGTGAGCTCGTGACCGCGGGCGGCGACGAGGCCCGATAGGGGACCGCCGATCCGACAGGGCCCGGCTGGAGATGACGGCGGCCCCGGCCCCGTCGTGGGGGCCGGGGCCGGCTCGGGTCTGTCAGGCGTCGGTCTCGACCGTGTCGCCGCCCGTCGCGACGTCGTCGCCGGTGGCGTCGTCGGCAGCGGTGTCGTCCGAAGCGGTGTCGTCGCCGTCGGTCTCGGTGCCGTCGGTGTCATCGTCCCCCGGGATCTCGGCGTCGATGCCACGGAGGATGTCGATCGCGCCCGCGATGTCGCCGGTCATCGCGGTGGAGATGGCCAGGTCGGCGTTCGCCTCGCACTCCTCGCCCGACAGTCCGGGCGCGACGCCGCCGACGGAACCGAGGAAGTCGTACGCGGAGATCGTGCCGCAGAGCTGCTGCGCGATGTCCGAGACCTCGGCGGGGGTCTCGGCGCCGTCGATGTCCGTCTCGACGGTCGTGGGGGCGCCGACCGACCCGCTGTCGAGCCCGGGGAGATCGCTCTGGGCGGCGGCCAGTCCCGCACCGGAGAAGGACAGGGCGGCAGCGGAACCGATGATCGCGATGGTCTTCTTCATGGTGGTCACCTTTCGTTCGGGCGCCGGGGTCTCCCGGAGACACGGCGGTCACCGTAACGGCGACAGTGCCAGCGTGCTGTGACCGCGATCACTCCCCGTCGGAGCCCGGTCGGTGGAATGTCGTGATGCGCTGGAGCGACGGCGCCCGGACAAATTCTTCTTCATCTCGCGGAGTGTTTGCCGCGTCGACGCTCTCCGGGGATGCTTGTCCCATGAGTGGAACCGCCGAGATCTATGACGCCGTCCTCAGCCCGGGCAAACTCGAGTTGCTCCGGGCGTGGATCCGCCACCAGTCGTGGTTCGACGGTGACCCGACGCGGCTGGAGCAGGTGACCGCCTACCGGTTCGTCGACCCCGACGGCGAGGTGGGCATGGAGGCCTTCCTCGTCTCGGACGGTGCGCGCACGTTCCACGTCCCCGTGACCTACCGGGGGGCGGAGCTCCCGGGGGCGCAGGACGCACTGGTCGGGACGCTCGAACACTCTGTCCTCGGTCGTCGCTGGGTGTACGACGCGCCGGCGGACCCCGTGTACGTGACCGAGGTGCGGCGGGTCGTCAGTCACCGCGACACCGCCGCCGACCATCTGGCGGTGGAGGACGGCACGGTCACCCCGTCGCCCGTCAACGTGCGGGGCGGTGGGGACGGGGCGACGGGCGACAGCGACGCCGATGCCGCACCTCAGGTGATCCGGGTGATCTCGGAGGAGAACGACGCCGAGGCTGACCGCCCCCTGATCGGCTCGCCGGGCACGCTCAGCGGGACCTGGGAGGACGCCGACGGCTCGCATTCCGCGGTCTTCGTCGTCGTCTCCTAAGACCTGTCGGCTAGGGCCTGGCGGCCAGGACCTGTCGGCTAGGACCTGGCGGCTAGGGCCTGGCGGTGCAGTTCTTGCCGGGGGGCGCCGTCCGGCCCCGGGGGCGTCACCGGGCCGGACGGGGGTCCTCCCGGCCGGGCCGGGCGGGGACTCAGGCCTGCTTGATGGCCGAGAGCTCGATCTCGAGGGTGACCTTCTCGGAGACGAGCACGCCACCGGTCTCGAGCGCCGCGTTCCAGGTCAGGCCGAAGTCGCTGCGGTTGATGACCGTGGTGCCCTCGAAGCCGGCGCGGAGGTTGCCGAACGGGTCGGTGGCGGTGCCCTCGTACTCGAACGGGATGGTCACGGACTTGGTGGTGCCCTTGATGGTGAGGTCGCCGGTCACGTCGACGCCGCCGGAGCCGTTGGCCGCGATCTTCGTCGAGCGGAAGGTGATCTCCGGGTGGTTGTCCATGTCGAAGAAGTCGTTGGACTTCAGATGGCCGTCGCGGTCGGCGTTGCGGGTGTCGATCGAGGAGGCGGTGATGACGACCTCGGCGGTCGCGCCGTCGACTCCCTCCGCGGGGACGGTGACCGTGCCCGTGTAGTCGTTGAACGACCCGCGGACCTTGGTGACCATGGCGTGGCGGGTGACGAAGCCGAGGCGGGTGTGGGTGGGGTCGATGTTCCAGGTGCCGGTGAGGTCGGTGAGCGTCGCGGTCATGGTGACTCCTTCGGTGGTCCCCGGCTGGACACCGGGGCGATTGGTTGTTGTGTCACCTACAGTAGCGCCTCAATGGTGATGCGTCAACAAGAAGTTCGGAGAAATTCGGATGAGTTCGGATCGGTCGGTCACCCCACGTGACGGCGCAGGAAGTGCAGCGCGTGGGTGACCGCGAGGTCGTGACACGGCCGGCCGGGGAAGAGGTCGAAATGATCGCCCGGGTAGTGGCGCACCTCGGCGCGGGCGGCGAACGCCGCGGTGCTCGCGGCGTGCGGTGGGGCGCTCCGGTCCAGGTCGGCGATCTGGACCAGCACGGGGGTCCCGGCGAGCTCCGCGGCCTT
>NZ_JAALEC010000083.1:0-5331 GCF_014145205.1 Dietzia sp. DQ11-44 | reverse complement strand
TGGGCCGCGTCGTCTTCGGCGCGTGGGAGCCCCGCACCGGGGCCTGCGGATCGCTCTGGGACGTGGTCCGCGACCGCCGGCTCGTCCACCGCCCCGAGGTCCGCGGCGGGGTGCTCGAGACCGAGTGCGCCGCGCTGCTGGAACAGTTCTTCCGCGCTCGGCGGTAGCGGCGCGCCCGTACGGCGGTGACGGGATCGTGACCATGGTCCGGTGGAGGCCCGGCGCACATCTCCGTACGGTGGATCGGGAGAGGCGCCGGGCAGCGGCGCCGCGATCGAGAGGAGCACCACATGGGTGTGGGAGACAAGTTCTCGAACAAGGCCGAGGAGCTCGGCGGCCGCGCCAAGGAGTCGGCCGGCGCCGCGACCGGCGACCGTGACCTCCAGGCCGAGGGCCAGGCGGACCAGGGCAAGGCCGGCATCAAGCAGGGCGCCGAGAAGCTCAAGGACAAGGCCAACGAGGCCGCGAGCAAGCTCACCGGCAACGACAAGGCCTGATTCGCCCCGGCGAGCAGGCGATTTCCGCCTGCGGCCGCTCGTGAAGTAGCCTGATCGGCGGTGGCGTGTCCGAGCGGCCGAAGGTGCAGCACTCGAAATGCTGTGTTGGGTAACCCCCAACCGTGGGTTCAAATCCCACCGCCACCGCCACGGGGAGAGCCCCGGAACTCATCGGAGTTCCGGGGCTCTCCCCGTTTCGGGCCTCATCTCGGGCCTGATCTCATTCCGCGTCGTCACCCGGGAAGACGTCGGCGACGAAGTCCGGCAGGGCGGCGACCGCCCGGAGCGTGGTGATCGCGGAGTCGATCACGGTCTCCTGGGGCAGCCCGGACTCCTCGCCCAGCAGCGCCAACTCCTCGACACCGGCCAACCAGGCGCGGGTGAGCACCAGGGCCATCGGGCCGGGCCGGACCACCCCGATGCTGTGGAGGATGCGCAGGCTGATGGTGCGGTGCATCCCGTCCACGACCTGCTCGAGGACCGGGTCCACGGACCTGCCCGACCGCAGGACCGCCACGTAGTTGTCGCGCCGCCGCTGGATGTAGCGCACCAGTGCGGTGATGATCGCCCGGGTGCGGTCCTCCGCGCTGGCCCCCTCCGGCACCTCGGTGAGCGACAGGACGTGGTCGGCGGCCGCGTTGACCACCGCCGTGAGGTAGGCCAGCTTGGTGGGGAAGTAGTGGAACAGCAGGCTGCGCGAGACCCCCGCCCGCTCGGCCACGTCATCCATCGACAGCGCGTGGAACGGCACCGTCTCCAGGAGTCTCACTCCCAGGACCACCAGTTGGTCGCGGCGCTCGTGCCGGGAGAGCCGTCGGCCGCTCGTACCGGGCATCGCTCACCTCGTCGTCGTCGATTCCTGCCGTCGTCGATTCCCCCCATCGTAGGGCCAGGGCCGGCCCCCCGGACCGTCGTGCCACGATGGGACACATGTCGGATCACACGCCCCCCACCCCACGCGCGACGACCTTCGACGTGGGGTCCCGGATGGTCCTCGACGGCACCGCGGGGGGCCGCACCGGCGTCATCCACACCCCGCACGGCGACATCGCCACCCCGGCGTTCGTGCCCGTCGGCACCAAGGCCACCGTCAAGACCCTCACCCCGGAGCAGGTCCGCTCGACCGGCGCGCAGGCCGTCCTGGCCAACGCCTACCACCTGTACCTGCAGCCCGGCCACGACGTGGTGGACGCCGCCGGCGGGCTGGGGGAGTTCATGCGCTGGTCCGGGCCCACCTACACCGACTCCGGGGGCTTCCAGGTGATGAGCCTCGGGGTGGGCTTCAAGAAGGTGATCGAGATGTCGGCGGGCGCGGCCGGGGCCCCGGACGACTCCGCCACCAACAAGGGCCAGGGGAGGCTCGCGAAGGTCGACGAGGACGGTGTCACCTTCACCTCGCACCTCGACGGGTCGCCGCACCGGTTCTCCCCGGAGGTGTCGATGCGGATCCAGCACGGTCTGGGGGCCGACATCCTGTTCGCCTTCGACGAGCTCACCACGCTCATGAACACCCGCGAGTACCAGGAGAGGTCGGTCGAGCGCACGCGGCGTTGGGCGCAGCGGTGTCTCGACGAGCACGAACGCCTGTCGGTGGAGCGCGGGCACCGGCCCGGTCAGTCACTGTGGGGCGTGGTCCAGGGCGCGCAGTTCGAGGACCTGCGGCGGCAGGCCGTGCGCGGGCTCGTGGAGATGAGCGACCGCGCCGAGGAACAGGGGCGCCGCGGGTTCGGCGGCTACGGGATCGGCGGGGCGCTGGAGAAGGAGAACCTCGGCACCATCGTGGGCTGGTGCACCGAGGAACTGCCCGAGGACCGGCCGCGCCACCTGCTGGGGATCAGCGAGCCCGACGACATCTTCACGGCGGTGGAGAACGGGGCCGACACGTTCGACTGTGTCGCGCCCACCCGGCTCGCCCGCCACGGCGGGATCTACACGCTGGACGGGCGGGTCAACGTCACCCGGGCCCAGTTCCGGCACGACCACAGCGCGCTCGACCCCGAGGGGCCGTCCGAGGTCTCGCGGGAGTACAGCCGCGCGTACCTGCATCACCTGTTCAAGGCCAAGGAGTTCCTCGGGTCGACCCTGCTCACCCTGCACAACCTGGCGTTCGTGGTGCGGCTGGTCGACGAGGTGCGCGCCGCGATGGACGCCGGGCCCGAGGAGTACCTGGCGTACAAGTCCCAGTTCCTGGGGCGGTACTACTCGACGTAGCACCGCCCGCGCCTTACCCGGTCGGCGTCCGCCGGGCCCGTGCGCGCCTTCCTCGGGGGACGTCCCGCGGGGCCCGTCCGCGCCGATGACGTACGCGCCCTCTTCGGCTTATGCGGCCCCCCTGTCAGCCGCCGGAAGGGGTGCGCGCCGTCTCTGGACCATTCCGGACGCGCACCTCGGGTGAGGCGTCAGTGTCGGTCGCAGTCGCGCAGTCGCGCAGTCGCGCAGATGCGTGGAAAGCTGTCGGCATGGACCTTGGCGAGACTCTGGACGAGATCGATGCGATATACGCTCAGCGAACAGCTTTCGGAACCAATCCGATGGCGCCCACAGCTCCTCTGGGACCCTTCAGTCAGGCGGCGATGCAGGCCGCCGAGAATCTCCTGGTCAAAGCCCTAGACCGGATGGGGAGCGGCGAGCAGGACGCGGCGGAGCGACTGATGGGACGCGCGGCCGAGATCCCGTTCGATGACCACGAGGGGGTGTGGCCGGGACCCGAGGTGGCCGCGGATTTGCTCTACAACCTCATCGCGGACCATTCGGAGTTGCTCGCCGAGTTCGAGTTTGACGACGAGGGGAATGAACCCCCGATCGAGGTCCACCTGGGTATCCGGGAGATCAAGGGCCGGTTGAGCCCAGGAGAGGGTGAGGCACTGCGTGAGGTAATGCGTGAGATCCTGACGGTCGCGGGCGAGTACGGGATCGATCGCCACCAAGTGGGGCGACTGCGCGAGGTGCTCGAACTCCTGCCGCGGGGGGAGTACCACCGCGAGCTTCCAGGCGACGCCACGACCCAGCAGCGGCTGGACTCGATCGCCGCCGCGTGCCGCGTGTCTGCACTACTCCTCGAGACGTTCTACGGGGAGTACTGAGCCCGGGGTAAGAGAGTCAGCCGTCGAAGTAGATCGAGTGATGCAATGAGCAGCCCGGGTTGAACGGCGCCCTGCAGGCCGGGCACCCGTGTGCGTTCAGGTACTCGGTGATCGACAGCGTGGTCCGGCAGACACCGCACAGGATCGCCGGGGCGTCGAACTCGGCCCGCGGCCACGCCGAGACCGCGTGGTCAGCGGCATCGGCGTGGCAGCGGAAGCACGGGTAGAACTCCCGGCAGCAGTGGAAGCGGATCGCCACCACGTCGAGGGGCCCGCGGTAGTGGACGCAGCGGGTCTGGTCGTCGACGGTGGCGCCGAGCACCCGTATCGATGCGCCGCTCCCGTCGCGCCCGACGCCCGAGCCGCCGCCACCCGCGCCCTCGTCGTGGGAGGTCATGCCCTCGAGTCTGCCAGGGGCGATCGCGCCACGGTCGATCCGGCCAGGGCGGTCTGATAGCTGGGCTCGCGCTTCTTGATCCACGCGATCACGACGTACGTCACCGGCAGCAGGACCGCCTCGACGAGGGTCTTCCAGACGAACCCGATCACCACGTAGTTCCAGTAGTCGCCCGACCCGAGGACCATGCCCAGGGCGGGTGCCGCGATGGTGCAGAAGACGATGGTGTCCGCGAGCTGGCCGACCACGGTTGAGCCGAGCAGCCTGGCCCACAGGGTCTTCTCACCGGTGCGGCGCTTCATCCACACCAGGACGTAGCTGTTGAGCAGCTCGCCCACCACGTAGCCGGCCAGGCCGGCCAGGAAGAACTGCGGGATCACGCCGGCGACGGCCTCGAACGCGTCCTGGTTCTCGTAGAACGGGGCCGGCGGCAAGTGGACGGTGAACGTGAAGCTCAGCGCCGCCAGCGCCAGGACGGCGAAGCCGGAGAGGACGACACGGCGCATCGCCTTGAAGCCGTACACCTCGCTGATCACGTCGCCCAGCACGTACGCCAGCGGGAAGAGCAGGAAGGCGCCGTCGGTGACGAGACCGTCGAGGCTGAGGAACCCGAGTTCGAAGCTCAGGTCGGGGAAGAGCAGGACGCCCTTGGTGCCGGTGACGTTGCTGATGAGCATGACGCCCACGAACAAGGCGATCAGGTAGCCGTAGTACGGGCTGGCGACGGTGGCGAAGACCGCGCGGTCGGTGCCGCTGCGGTCGTCCCGGGCGTCGGGGGCGGGGCTGGTGGGGGTCGGGTCGGACATGGTCGGGTCGGAGGAGTCCCGGGTGCTGCGCGCCGGCTCGGGAATGGTCCCGTCCGGCCGCCCAGGCCCGCGAGGATCAGGGTTCTGCTTCGATGAAGTGGTCACGGGCGTCGATTATCCGCGCAGACGCGCCCGACCGGCGAATCCACCGATCGCGCGACGTCCACCTCTGCGAACGTCCGGGCTCGACGGTCAGGCGACGACCCAGGGGCCGGACCGCAGCGATGCGGGAGAGACCACCCCTCGCAGGGCATCGATCGAGTCCGCGCCGGGCGGTCCACCGAGTGACGCCACGATCCGGGCGACGGCCGCCCTCGTCGTCGTCCCCTCCCGCGCCAGGTCGGCCAGGGTCACCGCCCCGTCCCGCTTGGCCAGGCGCTCGCCGGCGGCGTTGACCGCGAGCGGGACGTGGACGTACTCCGGCCGGCGCAGGCCGAGGAGGTCGGCCAGATAGGCCTGGCGGGGGGTGGAGGGCAGGAGGTCCTCGCCGCGGACGACCTGGTCCACGCCCTGGTCGGAGTCGTCGACGACGACGGCGAGGTTGTACG
>NZ_JAALEC010000082.1:0-3078 GCF_014145205.1 Dietzia sp. DQ11-44 | reverse complement strand
GCGACGGTCGTCCTGGCCGCCCGCCGACGGGAGCGCCTCGACGCACTCGCCGAGGAGCTCCGCGCGGCCGGCGGTACGGCGTCGACGGTGGCCTGTGACGTCGCGGACCCCGAGGCGTGTGCGGCCATGGTCCGCTCTGCCATGGACTCCCACGGGCGGATCGACATCCTGGTCAACAACGCCGGCATCGGCACCGCGGTGCCCGCGCTCAAGGAGACCCCGGAGCAGTTCCGGGGCGTGGTGGACGTCAACCTCCACGGCGCCTACTGGGCGGCCAAGGAGTGCGCGGCCGTCATGGAGCCCGGCTCGAGCATCGTCAACGTGGCCAGCGTGCTCGGCCTGACCGCAGGATTCGCCCCGCAGGCCGCCTACTCCGCCTCCAAGGCGGCCGTACTGGGACTGACCCGGGACCTGGCGGCCCAGTGGGGGAGCCGGCGGGGGATCCGCGTCAACGCCCTCGCCCCCGGGTACTTCGCCTCGGAGATGACCGACGAGATCCCCGAGACGATGCTCGCCGACATCACCGGACGCACGATCTTCGGTCGGCTCGGTCTGCAACCGGAGCTCGACTCCGCCCTTCTCTTCCTCGCCTCCGACGCCTCGTCGTTCATCACCGGGTCGACCCTCACCGTCGACGGCGGCATGACCCTTCACTAGTCCTCGACCTCACCAGTTCTCGACCCAGGAGACATCACGATGGAATTCGCGCACAGTCAGCGCAGCGTCGAGCTGCAGGAGAACATGTGGGAGTTCATGCGCGAGCATGTGTTCCCCGCCGAGCCGGTGTGGGCCGAGTACCTGCGCACGCACGGCGACCACGAACACCCGCCCGTCATGGAGGACCTCAAGGCGGAGGCGCGGCGTCGCGGGCTGTGGAACCTCTTCCTGCCGGAGTGGTCCGGCATCTCCAATCTCGAGTTCGCGGCGGTCTCGGAGATCTCCGGTTGGTCGCCGGTGATCGCCCCCGAGGCCATCAACTCGCAGGCGCCCGACACCGGGAACATGGAGACCTTCCACCTGTTCGGGACCGACGAGCAGAAGGCCGCGTACCTCGAGCCGCTCAAGGAGGGCAGGATCCGGTCGGCCTACGCCATGACCGAGCCCGACGTGGCCTCCTCCGATGCGACGAACATCCAGACCGTCATCCGCCGCGAGGGCGACGAGTACGTGATCAACGGCCGCAAGTGGTGGATCACGGGAGTGGCAGACGAGCGCTGCGAGATCTTCATCGTCATGGGCAAGACGGACGAGACCGCCGAGACGCACCGTCAGCAGTCGATGGTCCTGGTCCCGCGCGGTACCCCGGGGCTCACCATCGAGCGCAACCTCCCGCTGTTCGGCTACCAGGACCAGCACGGTCACTGCGAGCTCGTCTTCTCGGACGTCCGGGTGCCAGCGTCGAACCTGCTCGGCGAGGAGGGCGCCGGTTTCGCGATCGCGCAGGCGCGTCTCGGGCCGGGCCGCATCCACCACGCCATGCGCGCCATCGGGATGGCCGAGCGGGCCCTGGCCCTGATGGTCGACCGCGCCAAGTCGCGGCACGCCTTCGGCGGGTACCTGTCCGAGCAGGGCGTGGTGCAGGAGCACATCGCCAACTCCCGCATCGAGATCGACCAGGCACGCCTGCAGGTCCAGCACTGCGCGTGGATGATCGACACCGTCGGCGCCAAGGAGGCCCGGTTCGAGATCTCGGCCATCAAGGTGATCGCGCCGCAGGTCGCGTGCACCGTGATCGACCGGGCGATCGAGGTCTTCGGTGGGGCCGGTGTCTCGGACGACACCCCTCTCGCCTACTTCTACGCCTGGGCGCGGGCCCTGAGGATCGTCGACGGCCCGGACGCCGTGCATCGCCGCACCATCGCGCGTGGCGAGCTCAGGCGCACGCCGCCGTACGTCGGCTGAACGTGATGCGCAACACTGACAAGACCCGGTCGGACGAGACCGGATACTCACCGTTCGAGAGAGGGACACGCACATGGGTGCAGTGATCGTGGAGGCCGTGCGCAGCGCGGTGGGCAAGCGCAAGGGTGGACTGGCCGGGGTGCATCCGGCCGATCTGTCGGGCACGGTGCTGAACGCTCTGGTCGAGCGCGCCGGGGTCGACCCGGGGATCGTGGAGGACGTGATCTGGGGGTGCGTGACCCAGGCCGGCGAGCAGACCGGGGACATCGCGCGTACCGCGGTGCTCTCCGCCGGGTGGCCCGAGACCGTCACCGGCGTGACCATCGACCGCCAGTGCGGTTCCTCGCAGCAGGCGCTGAGCTTCGCCGTCGCGGTGGTCGAATCCGGTTACCACGACGTGGTGGTGGCCGGCGGCGTCGAGTCCATGACCCGTCAGCCGATGGGCAGCTCGATCACCGGCGAGGGCATCCCGTACGGGCAGGACTTCCTGGGCCGCTACGACGGCACCATGCCCAACCAGGGCGTCGGCGCCGAGATGATCGCCGAGCGGTGGGGGCTGTCCCGCACGCAGCTCGACGAGTTCGCCGTGGCCTCGCACGAGAAGGCCGCCGCCGCGCAGGACGCCGGGTTCTTCGCCGGGCACATCGTCCCGGTGACCACCCCGGACGGGGTCTTCGATGCTGACCAGGGCATCCGCCGGGGCAGCACCGTCGAGGGGCTGGCCGGGCTCAAGACCCCGTTCAAGTCCGACGGCGTGATCCACGCCGGCAACGCCTCGCAGATCTCGGACGGATCCGCCGCGATCCTGGTGATGAGCGAGGAGGCCGCCGCCAGGTATGGCTGCACGCCGATCGCGCGTGTCCACACCGCCACGCTCGCCGGCGACGATCCGGTCATCATGCTCACCGCCCCGATCCCGGCCACGGCCAAGGCTCTCGAGCGCTCCGGGTTGACGATCGACGACATCGGGGTGTTCGAGGTCAACGAGGCCTTCGCCTCGGTGCCGATGGCGTGGCTCGCCGAGACCGGCGCCGACCCGGCCAAGCTCAACCCCAACGGTGGCGCGATCGCCCTCGGCCACCCGCTCGGCGGCTCCGGGGCCCGCATCATGACGGACATGGTCCACCACATGAAGGCGAACGGCATCAGGTACGGCCTGCAGACGATGTGCGAGGG
>NZ_JAALEC010000081.1:0-2892 GCF_014145205.1 Dietzia sp. DQ11-44 | reverse complement strand
TGCCGACCTGGTGGTGACCGGCGAGGGCCGGCTCGACGACCAGACGATGCACGGCAAGACCCCCATGGGTGTGGCGGCGCTGTGTCGCTCGCACGCCGTGCCGGTGGTGGCCGTGTGCGGACGGCTGGACCTGGGTGCCGACCGCGTGGCGGAGGCCGGGTTCGCGGCCGCGGCCGCCCTCACCGAGCGGGAGCCGGACCTGGCCAGGTCGATGGCCAACGCGGGCGCGCTGTTGGAGGACGTGGCCGCGGAGGTCGTCTCGCGCATCCTGCCCTGACGATCGTCCGCTCGCCTAGCTCTCCTGCCGGGCGTCCGGCTGACCCGTGACGGTCACCGTCGCCGCGACGCGGTCGTCCACCGTCATCCACATCTGCAACCGGTGTCCGGTCCGCCGACGCCGGATCGTCATCGACGACCCCGGGACCACGGGGTGCGAGTACTCGATCACGACGCGGTGGCGCTGCCTCAGCAGGTCCTGGTGATCCATGAGCTCGTCCTCGACGGCGTCGAGGTAGGCGGCGTTGTTGACGTGCTGGAGCAGGTCGAAATCCGTGCTGCGGAGGATGTGGGGCCGGTCCTCCGGTAGATCCTGTCCGGTGGACCCGACGGGCGGGGGCGTGGTCATGGCGGCCCACCGCAGGCGGTGGGTCTCCGTGGTCGCCGAGAGGGTGGCGAAGCCCTCGTCGCTGATGCGGGCGGGCACGCCGTGGGCGTTGACGTTGATCCAGAACGCCTCGGTCTCCACCAGTCCGTCGGGTCGCGGCCCGTCGTCGTCGGGGCCGTCCCGGTGCTCCGCCGTCAGGCGCACCCGCATGTTCGCCCACCTGGTGGACAGTCCGGAGCACCAGCGCTGGAGGTGGACGGTGGCCGGCCAGGAGATCGGCTCGATCACGTCGATCACGGTCCGCCGGACGATCCAGTACGGGTCGGTCCGGGCGTGACCGGTGGCCTCGAGATCGTCGCCCGCCACGTCCTGGAGGAACCGGGCGATGCTGTCCAACCGCAGCCGGCGCAGGGGATCGACCTCGCCCGTTCGCACCGTGCGGGAGGTGGAGTAGCCCGATCCGGCCGAGGGTGGAGGGGGAAGCGGTTGCGGGCCGTCATCCTGCACTGGGTCGGTCATCTATATGGTCCTCTCGCGTGTCCGGTCCGGGCGGGCGCGTCGCGCCCTTCCGGTATCCCGCGACGGTCCGGCCACTGTAGACGTACTCCCACCGCGCGGCGGTCCCGGGCACGCCGGGTGACGGGTGGTCCATGATGGGGACACCGACAGACCCCGGAGGTCGACATGCGCAAGTGGCTCCTCGGCGCCCCCGTCGCCGCCCTGGCCGCCGTCGCGGCCTCGGACCTGAGACAGACCAGGTACCCGATCCTGCGGACCTTCCCCGTCCTGGGGCACGCGCGGATGGCCCTGAGCTCCATCGGTCCCGAACTGCGCCAGTACATCGTGGCGGGCAACAACGAGGAGCGGCCGTTCACCCGGGACCAACGTGCCTGGATCCAGGAGTCGGCGGAGGGACGGGCCACCACGTTCGGGTTCGGCACGGACAACAACATCGAGTTCCTCGAGGGTTACCCGATCGTCAAGCCGCGCACGTTCGCCGGGGTGACGGTGTCGGCCCACGCGCACTCCGCCGAGCAGATCCAACTCCCACCGGCCAAGGTCCTCGGCGCCGCCCGCGGCCGGGCCCGCGCGTTCCGCCCCGAGTCCCTGGTGTCGATCTCGGGGATGAGCTACGGCGCGCTGTCGGCCCCTGCTGTCGAGGCCCTCAACCGCGGCGCCGCTCTCGCGGGCGCTCTGCACAACACGGGCGAGGGCGGGCTGAGCCCGTACCACCAGAAGGGCGGTGACCTGGTTTTCCAGATCGGCACCGCCTACTTCGGGGTCCGCGACGCCGAAGGCCGATTCGACATCGACGCTCTGGTGGCCCTCACCGAGAAGCACCCGATCCGGGCGATCGAGATCAAGCTCAGCCAGGGCGCCAAACCCGGACTGGGCGGCCTGCTGCCCGCGGCCAAGGTCACGGCGGAGATCGGGCGGATCCGCGGCATCCCCACCGACCGCGAGTGTGCGAGCCCGTCCCGGCACACCGCCTTCCACGACGTGGACTCCATGCTCGACCTGGTGGAGGAGATCGCCGAGCGCACCGGCCTGCCGGTGGGCATCAAATCCGCGGTCGGCGAGCTGGACTTCTGGGAGCAGCTGGCCGCCGCGATGATCCCGCGGGAGCGCGGCGTCGACTTCATCACCATCGACGGTGGCGAGGGTGGCACCGGCGCCGCCCCGCTCGTCTTCACCGACGCGGTGTCACTGCCGTTCCGGTTGGGATTCTCCCGCGTCTACCGGGTCTTCGCCGAGGCCGGACTGACCGACGACGTGGTGTTCGTGGGCTCCGGCAAGCTGGGCATCCCCGAGAACGCGGCGGTCGCGTTCGCGCTCGGTGCGGACATGATCGCGGTCGGCCGCGAGGCCATGCTCTCCATCGGCTGCATCCAGGCCCAGAAGTGCCACACCGACCGCTGCCCCACCGGGGTGGCCACCCAGAACCCGTGGCTGGTCCGAGGAGTGGACCCCACGAACAAGGCCGTGCGGTGCGCGGCCTACATCCGGTCGCTGCGACGCGATCTCGTCAAGATCTCCGGCGCCGTCGGCGTGCCCCACCCGTCACTGATCGGGCCCGAGGACGTGGAGCTGGCCAACGGCACCCGGGACTCGACGACGCTCGCGGAGATCTACGGATACCGACCCGGGTGGGGACTGCCCGGCCCGGCCGACATCCGCCGGATCACCGACCTCATGACCGCGAGCGGCGCGGCCGAGCACACCGCCGCCTACACGCCCCCCGGGCTCTGACCACACCCCTCCCCGACCCTGCTCCACCCCGCCCCGCC
>NZ_JAALEC010000080.1:0-6243 GCF_014145205.1 Dietzia sp. DQ11-44 | reverse complement strand
GGTCACGCCGACCGGCGGGAGTCCGGCCGCCAGGGAGAGCGTCTTGCAGAAGGCGGAGGCGTGACCGGTCAGGTTCGACTCGAGGGCGGTCCACGACGCGCGCAACTCGAGCTGGTGGGCCTGGGGCGGTCCGGAGATGTCGCCGTAGCGGACCGACGCGGTGCTGGTGACGGTTCCGCCCAGCGACGTGTACGGTCCGGCGTCCTCGTCGAGCGCCTCGGTGAGCCAACTCCAGGCGACCTGGGGCAGCAGGGGATCGCCCGCGAGTGAGGCCTCCATGTCGGCCTGGATGTAGGCGACCAGCCGCAGCGTGCCGTTCCACGCGTCGTCCCCGGAGGGGTCGTGGAGGAGGATCAGCCGACCGAACGCGTCCCCGTCGGAGAACTCGGGCACATCGTCCCCGGTCGGCGGGATGATCTCCACCCCGAGCGCATGACTGTACGGCGCCAGTCTCTGCGGCGGACGGATCGGGCCGACGGAGATCTCAGGGCGGACCTCGAGCCGGGACAGCGACTCGACCGCCTCCCGGAAGACCTCGGGCTCGCCGTCATTGACCGATGTGCTCACGGGTCGTCACGCTAGCCACCACCCGGCGGCGTCCCGAGGAGGCGCGCCGTCGCCCACCGGGGTGGGGTGGAGGGCCCCGGTGGCGCACTCGTGGGACCATGGGGGGGTGCTGAACTCCGATGTGCCCTCGAATCCCAGGTCCGTTGACACCCAGGGCGCCGGCCGCGCCACCGCGCGCCGGGCCGGGACCGGCCCCTACCTCGACGAAGTCGGGGGCACCGGTGCCGCTCACACGCCGGTGTGGTTCATGCGTCAGGCGGGTCGCTCGCTTCCCGAGTATCGCGAACTCCGGGCCGGGAGCACCATGCTCGAGGCCTGTTTCGACCCCGAGATGACCTGCGAGGTCACCCTGCAGCCGGTCCGCCGTCACGGGGTGGACGCCGCGATCTTCTTCTCCGACATCGTCATCCCGCTGGCGGCGGCGGGTGTGGACATCGACATCGTGCCGGGCACCGGGCCCGTGGTGGCATCGCCGATCCGCGACGAGGCCGGGGTCGCCGCGCTTCCCGATCTCACCCCGGACCGGCTCGAGAAGATCGGCGAGGCGGTCCGCATGGTGGTGGCGGAGCTCGACCCGGAGGTCGCGCTCATCGGCTTCGCCGGCGCCCCCTTCACCCTCGCCTCCTACCTCATCGAGGGCGGACCGAGCCGTAACCATGAGCACACGAAGTCCCTGATGTACTCCCGCCCCGACGTCTGGCATGCACTGATGTCCAAGTTGGCGGACCTGACCACGGTGTTCCTGCGCGCGCAGATCGATGCGGGCGTGGACGCCGTCCAGCTGTTCGACTCGTGGGCCGGGGCGCTGAGCCTGCGGGACTACCGGTCGATGGTGCTCCCGCACTCCACCGGGATCTTCGCCGACGAGGTGATCTCCACGGTTCCCCGCACCCACTTCGGCGTGGGCACCGGAGAACTGCTCGGGGCGATGGGCGAGGCCGGTCCAGAGGTCGTCGGTGTGGACTGGCGCATCCCGCTCGACGACGCCGCGGTGCGGGCTCCGGGCAAGGTGCTCCAGGGCAACCTCGACCCCGCCATACTCTTCGCCGACCGCTCGGCGCTGGACTCCGAGGTCCGGAGGATCCTCGACGAGGGGGCGCGGGCACGTGAGCTGGGCGCCCGCGGGCACGTGTTCAACCTCGGGCACGGCGTCCTGCCCGCCACCGACCCGGGTGCCGTGACCCACGTGGTCGAGCTGGTCCACGAGCTGACCGGGACGTAGGGATGGCCCCTCGTGTCGCGGTGATCGGTGGCGGTCTCAGCGGTCTCACCGCCGCCTATCAGCTCGCCCTCGACCTGCCCGGCGCGCGGATCACGGTCCTCGAGGCGTCGGACTCGATCGGCGGGGCACTGAACACCGTCGACTTCCCGTCCGGCCCCATGGAGCTGGGGGCTGAGGCCTTCATCGGCCGCCGCCCCGAGGCCTCCGAGCTCGTCGCCGAGCTGGGGCTGACCGACTCCATTCGGCACCCGGGTCCGCTCGGCCCGGCGATCCTCACCGACGGTCGACTGGTCCCGATGCCGGTCGGCACCGTCATGGGGCTCCCATCCGACGTGGCCGGACTGTCCGGTGTCCTGAGCCCCAAGGAATCGGCCGTCGCCGCCCGCGAGGCGGACACTCCACTGGAGTGGGAGTCCGGCGGGGACGTCTCGCTGGGCCGGCTCGTGGCCGAACGGTTCGGCGACGCGGTGGTCTCGAGGCTCGTCGATCCCATGCTCGGCGGGGTGTACGCCGCCCCCAGCTCGGGACTCGGCCTGCGGCAGGTCATCCCCGCTCTCGCCGAGGTGTTGGACCGGGGCGCGCCCACGCTGACCGCCGCGATCAGTGAGCTCCTGGGCAACCGCGTACCGGGGCCCGTGTTCGCCACCCTCGACGGCGGGTACCGGAGCCTCGTGGCCGCGCTGGCCCGGGCCGCGGGTGCCACGGTGCGCACCCACGCCACCTGCACCGAGCTCCATCGCGAGACCACCGGGTACGCCCTCACGGTCACCGGAGCCCGCGGGTCGTGGGTCGAGAACGCGGACCTCGTCGTCGTCGCCGTCCCCGTCCCCCACGCCGCGCCGCTCCTGGCCGCCGCCGGTGGTGTGGACGGCGTGGTGTCCGGACTGTCCGGGATCCGGACGGCCTCCTCCGCCGTGGTGGCGATGGAGGTCGACCGGGGGCTCGACCTGCCCGACCTCTCCGGTGTATTGGTGTCCACCGACGAGCCGGTCCCGTTCAAGGCGATGACCTTCACCAGTCGCAAGTGGCCCCACCTCGACACCCGGCCGGGACACCTGGTGCGGGTGTCGTTCGGACGGCTCGACGACGATGACGTGCTCACCGCGGATGACATCGCGCTGGCCAGGATGGCCGAATCCGCCCTCGCCGGGGTGTGCGGATCCGCACCGACGATCCTGTACTCGCGTGTCCGCCGCTGGGAGGATGCGCTCGCGGAGATCGGTCCGGGACACGCCGACCGGATCGCGGGCGTACGGGCCGAACTGGCGGACCGGTTGCCCGGGGTGGAAGTGGTCGGAGGGGCGACCGAGGGGGTCGGAGTGCCCGCGTGCATCGGTTCGGCACGGGCCGCGGCCCGGCGGTTGGCCGCCGGGTGGCAGGATTGAGCCATGGCACGCCTTGACTACAAAAAGCTCAACTCGACGCTCCGCTACCTGATGTTCTCGGTCTTCACCGTGACGCCCGGGGAGCTGGGGGAGGACCGGGCCGCGGTCACCGCGGACCTCGAGCGGTTCCTCGCCCGGTTCGACGGCACCGACGTGGTGGTCCGCGGACTGTACGACGTCTCGGGGCTCCGCGCCGAGGCCGACTTCATGATCTGGACCCACGCTGAGCACATCGAGGACCTGCAGCGGTTCTACAACGAGTTCCGGCGCACCACGATCCTGGGTCGGGCCAGCACGTCCTACTGGTCCAACACCGCTCTGCACCGACCGGCCGAGTTCAACAAGAGCCACATCCCGGCGTTCCTCGCCGAGGAGGAGCCGGGCGCGTACATCTCCGTGTACCCCTTTGTCCGCTCCTACGAGTGGTACCTGCTCCCCGACGAGGAGCGTCGCCAGATCCTCGCCGAGCACGGGCGCGCCGCCCGCGAGTACCCGGACGTCCGGGCCAACACCGTGCCGTCGTTCTCTCTGGGCGACTACGAATGGCTCCTGGCCTTCGAGGCCCCGCAGCTGGACCGGATCGTGGACCTCATGCGCGTCATGCGCAGCACAGAGGCGCGGCGTCACGTCCGTGAAGAGGTCCCGTTCTTCACCGGGCCCCGGATCAGCGCCGAGCAGTTGGCCACCACGATGCCCTGAGACGGCTCAGCGCCGCGGGGATCGACGCGAGGGGCCGGGCCGGGACCACAACGTCCCGGCCGGCCCCTGCGTTGTGCGTTCAGTCCTCGGCGGGCTCGAACGTCATGCTCAGCGAGTTGATGCAGTACCGCAGGTCGGTGGGGGTGGGGTAGCCCTCGCCGGAGAACACGTGACCGAGATGGCCGTGGCAGTTCGCGCACACCACCTCGGTGCGGGTCATCCCGAGGGTCGTGTCGGTCCGCTCGATGACGGACCCCCCGGCCAGCGGCGTGAAGAACGAGGGCCAGCCGCAGTGGGAGTCGAACTTGGAGTCACTGCGGAACAGCTCTGCCCCGCAACCGCGGCAGCGGTAGACCCCCTCGGTCTTGGTGTCCGTGTACTCGCCGGTGTACGGCCGCTCGGTGCCGGCCCGGCGTAGTACCTGGTACTCCTCGGGGGTCAGCCTGCGGCGCCACTCGGCATCGTCGAGGGTGAAGTCCGGTTGCGTCGTGTTGGAGGGGGTGTCGGTGCGCTCACTCATGTCCGCAGGCTACGCCGCTGTGGCGGCCGGTGCGATCCGCTCGTGACGGCGCGGGTCCGTCCGCCGCCAGAGCAGGATCACCAACACCGTGCACAGCAACAACAGCCATCCGAGCGTGGGATGGGCGAACTCCAACAGTCGCCCGTAGTACGGCCACCGGGCCGACTCCCAGAAGTCCAGCGTGAAGAACCCGTACGCCGCCAACCAGGCGGGCCAGTTGCGCACCAGGGACTTGTCCAGGACCACGGTGAGCATGATCGGGATGAGCATCATCGAGTAGTACATCTGACCGAGGCTGGAGACCAGGAACACGCCGGCCAGGATGACACCGGAGGTGGTGGCCAACCACAGCACCTCGTGGTTGTGCCGGTAGTCCAGTAGGAGCCACACGGCCACCAGGGTGGCCACCACGATGAGGATCCGGGCCACCAGGATGAGTGGTTCGGGGACGCCGTAGTACAGACCGAGGCCGGCGAGGGAGCTGTTGTAGTAGTCGCGGACCTCGCCCATGTACGGCGCGGTCACCTCGAGGTACCGCCCGGCGTCGACGGTGAGCGCCCAGCCCGCGGCCATGGTGGCGGCGGGGATCGCCACGGCGGCGACGAAAGGCTGCCACTGACGGCGTATCAGCGGGATGACCAACAGTGGGGCGAGCATCGGTTTGATGGCCAGGGACAAGCCCATCGCCATTCCGGCCCACCAGAGTCGCCTGCGGTGGAGGAAGTACAGGAAGGCCACCTGGCACAGGAAGATCACGCCGTTGACGTTGGTGAAGACCAGGGTGTTGGTGACCGCCTCGGTGCAGAAGGCTCCCAGGAGGATCGCCGGGGCCGCGAACGACCGCACGTCGAGGTCGAACAGGCGCATGAGCAGCCACAGGGCGCCGATGATCGCCGCCGTGTTGACGAGGATGAACAGCCACCGGGCGACGGTGTAGTTGTCGATCACACCGAAGGGCGCCAGCACGAACGTGCCGCTCGGGGCGTAGAGGTAGTGCGGCTGGACCGTGAGCAGGTTCTCGCTGTACACGGGTTCACCGGCCAGGAAGCGTCTGGTCGCCGCGTAGACGGTCCCGAAGTCATTGGTGATGGATCCGTTGACGGCCTTGATCAGGACGCGGTGGATCACGGTCATGATCGCCAGCGGCCACAGGATGTGGTTCAGCAGGCGGGGCACGGAGTCAGCGCTTCGGGTCGGCAACGGCACGGTGTGCAGGCTACCGGCCCGGGTCGCGTCCCCCACGCAGGCGCCCCGGTCAGGAGGGACAGGCCACGGAACGGTCGACGGTGGCCGGGTCGGCGAGGAACTCCGTGACGGTCGATCTGGCGCACGCGGAGTGGAGGACCACGCGCGATCCGGGTGCACCCCAGGTGAGGACCCGGATGTCGCCGGCCCCTGCGGCCGACAGCATCCCCGCGGTGGGTTCCAGCGCGGCGGCACCGGCCACCGGGTCCGCGATCCCACCCATCAGCAGCACGGGCGCGGCGCCAGGTAGTTCCAGCGTGGACTCTCCCGGGACGGGCCAGGTCGAACACGCGGACAGCTGGGCGGCGAGGATCTCCCCGAAGGGTGCGTCATCCGCCCATTCGGTGGCGAGTTCCGGGACGCGGCTCACCGGCACCCGCCGGGGCAGATCGGAGCACCCCGCGACATAGGGCAGTGACGAGCTCGTCAACGCCTCCGCCCGGGCACGCACCGGGGATCCGGGCGAGTCCGCGCCCGGGCCCGCCTCCGCGATGTCGCCGAGGATCACGTCCCCCTCGGACGCCTCCGCCGCGGAGGCACCGGACAGGTCGGCGAGGGCGGAGCGGATGACGTCGGACAGGAGGGCGGCGGGCACGCGGGCACCC